>JAJBBD010000099.1 GCA_020532355.1 Candidatus Cloacimonadota bacterium
AATCTTTTTGTGATATAGCAAGGTGCGAGGTTTAAAGCCCGGTTTAACTTTAAACTCGACAATAGAAACACGAACTCCACCTGCCGTTACTTCGTTTTCGTCGGAATATACCCCGGCAAGATTCTCTGCTCTGCCCACCACTCTGGTGATAGTACCTAAAAACGTGCCATCCTCAGTATAGTCCGGTTCCAAAGGTGGATTTGTTTTTGCAGTAAGTAAAAACTCATCCATTGAAGGATCATTATCAGAATCTGTATAGATCCAATCTGTTTGACTCTCAATTTCATTCGTAAGCTCATTAATCTTTTGAATGCGGAAACTGAAGCTCTTTGCATCTGATGTTATAAAGGGGTTCCTTTCTTTCATGGTAAATTTCAATATTATTCCTGTTCCTACATCCTCTCCCTCCGGATTCCCCTTAGTTGTAGTCAAAAAACATTCTGGGATATTAGATTGAGCGCGCAATTTACGCCAAGCGGATTTGGCAACAATATCTCCTCGATTGTCTATGGCAATTACCTCAAAAAACGAAATTCTTGAGTCTGGATTTCCTAATGAATCGGCAGCAGGAAAATTAATCACTGCATACTTCTGAGAAGTCCAGATTGTACGAGAAGCCCTAGGATCATCTAAAGGATATTCCTGTGTGGCACCAGATTTATAATGTATAACCCAGCCTTCTTTTGATGAGCCCAATAAAGAATTGCTATTTAAGATAACATCCGGGATAAGATTATCTTCAATGCGGCTAGTATATTCATAGCCAGGCGTTATAATGGGATTCATATTCTCATCCAACACGCGAAAAGCAAAACCGGTAACAACCCCATCAGGGTCTGAGGCATTCCAATAAACACTTTGCTGAAATAAGTATTCATGACTAGAAGTATCAACTATGGCAGGCACAAAATCATCATTCCAGCCTTCGTACGAGGATATTGAGATAACCGGTAGACGGTTGTCAAAACGGTTTCCAGATTTTCCGCAACCCGTAACAACCAGGGCAGCTATTGCAAGTAAAGTGATGATTGCCAAGAGCTTGGAACTCTTATTGTTCATCGGACCTCCCAAAATCAGGTTATAATTATTTCTGGTTCTCACTAAAAATAGTGTCGATATATTCGTCAACATTTTTATTTACTTTTAAGGCGATTAGATTGGCTTTTACCAGATTCAAATATAATAATGAGGTCGTTATGCGTCCTATGCCTCCAGGAACAGGGCTAATTCTATAAGACTTACTATAACAAGCTTCAAAATCGATATCACCTACGTAACTTACATTACCATCTGCATCAATAAGCTCATTGATTCCCACATCAATCAAGATAGCGTTATCTTTAACCATTTCTGCACCAACAAACTTGGCTTTCCCAATGGCAGAAATCAAGATATCAGCATTTCTGCAGATTGAAGCAAGATCTTTTGTTTTACTGTGGCAAATCGTAACAGTGGCGTTGGCAAAGGGTCTTTTCCATAGCAACATGTTAGCCAGTGGCTTACCCACAACATTTGATCTGCCCAGAATAACTGTATTTCTTCCCTGCGGATCAATCCCATAATACTTCATGGTATAGTATACAGCAGCGGGTGTACAGGGTAGAAAGGCTTCATTCTCCATCAAGATTTTACCTAGATTTAGGGGATTAAGGGCATCCAAATCTTTATCTGGATTGATGTTAAGATTTACTACGCTATCATCAATATCTCGTGGTAAGGGTTTTTGAATCATGATGCCATGAATGCTTGCATCTATATTGGCTTTACTAATTATCTTGATTAACTCATGTTGATTACAGGTGTTATCGAGTCTCAACAATTCTGCTTCGCAACCCAATTTTGCTGCTGTTCGAATTATGCTGTGCACATAGTATGCACTTGCGGGGTCTTCACCAATTTGAATTAAAAGCATTTTTGGTTTCAAACTATGTTCAGTCACTAAGGTTTTGGATACCTTGTTTATGGCATTGGCAATCGGTTTGCCAGATAGTTCTTTATCCATCTATTCCTCCACGTAATAACGCAGGCGTGAAATTCCAGTCGCCCTGCTGGTAACAGAGTCTATATCCACCAATACGGCGTTAACCATCAATCCGCTTTCCGCAGATTCATATCTATGGGGAACAGCCGTGCTTAGTTTTTGCAAAATGATCTCTTTGCGAACCCCAATAACGCTGTCGTGAGCACCCGTCATACCCGCATCACTAATATATGCTAACCCTCCCGGCAGCAATTCTTCATCCGCAGTTTGGATGTGAGTGTGAGTTCCAATCAATGCCGCAGCTCTCGAGCCAATATACCAACCTAAGGCTCTCTTTTCTGAAGTAGATTCTGCATGAACGTCTATAAAAAGCGGAACTGCATCCTTCCGATTAGCCCAGAACCCATCAAAAGCTTCGAAAGGAGAATTGCAAGGAGGCATAAAAATCTGCCCGGTAAGACTTATAACATCTAGGACAAAAGAGTCCTTTTCGATGCGATAACAAATATTACCCGGAGAAGAATGAGGATAGTTTAGAGGTTTTACAATTCGTTTTTCTCGCTGGATATAAGCAAGTGATTCCTCTCTATCCCAAAGATGATTACCTCCAGTTGCCGCATCTACTCCAATTGCAAACAAAGGCTTAAGAGTTTTTTCGGTAACGCCCCTACCATCGGCAAGATTCTCAACATTGGCAATCACTATATCGGCAGCATGATTGGCTATCATTTCTTTCAAATTGGCAAGCATCACTTTCCTGCCGGGCCTGCCGTATATATCACCAAAAAAGAGAATTCTCATCTATTTTGCCATTGCAATTTGTCTGGTTTCTCGTATCACGGTTACTTTTATTTGACCGGGATACTGCACTTGCTTTTCAATAGTTGCAGCAATCTCACTTGCCAATAGCGGTGTTTGGTTTTCTTCTACCATCGTCGGTTCAACAATTATACGTAGTTCACGACCCGCTTGTATGGCATAGGATTTGTTTACGCCTTCCACGGTATTGGCTATTTCTTCAAGTTTTGCCAACCGCTGCATGTAAGTTTCCAGCATCTCACGCCGTGCTCCGGGTCTGGCACCCGAAATTGCATCAGAAGCCTGCACTAAGGCAGCATACACAGATAACGCTTCCACTTCCTCGTGATGAGCCTCTATGGAGTTTACAATTATCTTGCCCTCCCCGTTTTTACGGGCAAGGTTAGCGCCAATAATCGCATGAGTACCATCAAACTCGTGATCTATCGCTTTGCCGATATCGTGAAGTAATCCTGCACGACGCGCTATTTCCTGATCCAAGTTCAATTCTGCGGCAAGGATCCCGCAAATCCACGCTGCCTCAATGGAATGCTGCAATACGTTCTGTCCATAAGATGTGCGATAATTTAGCCGCCCCAGTATCTTGATGATATTGGGAGAAATATTATGGATATTGGTTTCCAACACCGCTTTTTCGCCTATCTTTATAAGAGTTTCATCCATTTCTTTGGTAGTTTTAGCAATGATTTCTTCTATGCGACCGGGATGAATTCTGCCATCCGAAATAAGCTTTTCTAAAGATAGACGGGCTATTTCTCTTCGAACTGGATCAAAACAGGATAGCACCACAGCTTCTGGAGTATCGTCAATAATCAAATCTACCCCACTTGCCTTTTCAAAAGTACGAATATTGCGTCCTTCTCTGCCAATGATGCGTCCCTTCATCTCGTCGGAAGGCAAAGATACAACTGAGACAGTGGTTTCTGATACATGATCTACAGCCATGCGTTGAATTGCTGTGCTTAATATCTCCGATGCTTTCTTGGACGCATCAAGCTTGATCTGTTCAATGCTTAGTTTGGCGTCATTTGCTGCTACCTGTCTTGCAGTAGAGATCAATTCAACACGCAAACGCTCAATTGCTTCTTCTCTGCTGAGTCCTGCTACTTCTGCCAGTTTCTTTTTTTGCTGTTCTAATATCGCCTCATACTCAGACTTTCTTTGTTGAAGCTCGTCCTCTTTGTTTTTTAGCTTTCGCTCTTGTTCGCTGAGGTTGTTTTCTTTTTTGTCTAGAGAGTCGAGGCGTTTATCAAGACTGCTTAAGCGTTCATTATATTTCTTTTCTTGAGCTCGCAATTCGCGCTGGCGCTCTTTTACTTCTTCATCAAGAATGCGCTTTTGTTTGAACCATTCTTCTCTGGCTTCCAAGAGGGCTGTTTTCTTTTGATTATCAGCATCTGCTTGAGCATCTTTTTTGATATTTTCTGCTATCTCAGATGCTTGAGATACCAGCTTAAAAGCTGAATTGCGTTTTATTAAGTATATTATTATGGCAATAATAAAACCCAGTATTAAGCCTATAGCCAATGCAATGTATGGATGTGGCATATTTTTATTCCTTCAATCTATTTACGCCTCCCCTAAGGAAGTGCGGAATTAATTAGCCCGCGAGAACCGTGTATGTTTGACTTTATACAAAGCCGATTTGCAGGTGGGAATCTACCTTGTGGGTTTTATGTATCCGAAACTGGCCGGCACGCATGCTACCCATGGCTCGAAACCCTTCTTAAGTTTGGCTTTTATGCAATCCATATCACGTATTCCGCAGGCAAGTATTAGAATGTCATGATCTTTTCGATCATCTGGTTTACCCTGTTTAATTCACTTTTTAGAGTTTCATTTTCTTCTAGGGCTTTTTGCAAGCTTTCTTCACGCTGAAAGCATGCCAGTAAGAGAAGCCGGGCAAAATCCAGATGTTCGTAGGTTTCATACAATTCTGTTAGTTGCTGCGATAAGTCCGCCGCGATTTTTTCAGTGCGGGTGGGATTATCACTTCTAAGGCGAAATCTACGCCCAAAAATCTCCACCTCTACCGATTGCATGAGTTACTCACTTTGTTCAAGCTTGGGGAAAATATCATCAATCTTCTTGATTGCATCATCTGCAAAGTTTTCTATACCAAATAGCATGCTTTGCATTTCGTTTTGTTTTTCTTTTAACTCTTTGTGTTCGGCTTGAAGTTCCTTAAAAGACTTATCGGTTTCACTTAGGAGTTTAGTATAATCTTCTATCTGAGCCATCAATTGAACATTCTCTTCTCGAAGTTGAGCGTGTTGTTTTTTTAGCTCTTCCATAGCTTTTTTATCTGCGGTATATTGATCGATCAGTTTCTGCAGCCTTTCCTGCAGATTTACAATAGGACTTTCCATTATTACCTCATCTTTATATCATATTTATCTATTAGTGTTTTCTGCACTAAATTCATGAGCTGATCAACGCGCTCATCTGTCAATGTTTTTTCTTGGTCTTGTAAAACAATGTGTAAACTTAAGCTTCTAAATCCTTCCGGAATTTGTTCGGAACGATATTCATCAAAGACTCGTACATCTTGAATCAGATTTGTATCCACAGCCATAATGTGAGCTTTTACTTCGGCATAACTGAACGTGTCTGCCAGCAAAAAAGACAGATCTCTTACAACTGAGGGATAGCGTGATATGTTACTGAAAGTAGTATTGAGCTTTCTACTGGATATAATCAATACATCCACATCCCAATACAGTAGCCAAACTTCTTGTTTCAGATTTGTAGCATCTATTCCCCACGCTTCCAAAATCGGAGCTTTTAACCTTCCAAAATAACCCAAAATCTTATCTTCTTGATAAAATGCAAAGGTTTCACCCGAAATTAAGTACGGCGCTTCGTAAGGTTTAAGATGTCCGGTTATTCCAATATCTTGAATAAGTCCTTCAAAACAGCCTTTTGCCCATGAATAATCTATTTGCTGATTCTTCGCTTTGAAGTGTTCTTCTCCCACATTCCCGGTACATATAGCTCCTAAATGCTTTGGTTCTTTGTGCCCATTCTTAGTTCTGAAATACACTTTTCCCAATTCAAACAGACGGATATCTCTTTCGTAATGGTTTAGATTGTAAACCAAGTTCGTAATGAGTTGTGGTACCAACGAAACCCGCATTACAGACTGATTGCTGTTCTGAGGATTAATCACATGTATGTATGGTATTTCTTGCTCGGATACTCCCAAACTCTGCATCTGGGCAGGATCTGTAAAACTATAGTTTAGGGTCTCATACGCTCCCCAATTCACAACCCATTCTGCAGCTCTTTTCTCAATGCGGTAGGCATGCCAATCCATGATTTGCTTTGGGACGGTTCGTTGAGGTACAAGATCATAGCCTTTCAGTCTTGCCAGCTCTTCCAAAATATCTGCTTCACGAGTAATATCTTTCCGGTAGCCGGGAATCTGATAGTATTGCGCATAATCAGCATTATCTTTAGATTTATTGAGCAGAGCAAAATCCTCGATTCTCCCCGCTTTGAATGCGGCATCGCCAACATATTCGAAGCCAAGTTTTACCAGGATGTCGTATATTTCATCCGGATTAATTGGATATCCGATGAGATGCTCAAAACGAGCCGGGCGGACTCCTAACACCAATTTCTCTTCTTCTTTAGGATAACTATCGATAATATTACTATACGCTTTAGCCTCTGCCAGCTCCAGAATCAAAGCAGTAGCTCTTTCGCTGGTCTCATGTACATATTGTGCCGAAAGATGTCTTTCAAAACGGTACGAAGAATCTGAACTCAGTTTGTGTTTATATGATGTCCTGCGAATTGTCCCCGGATGGAATGCTGCACTTTCCAGAACGATGTTGATCGTATTTTCACTAATTCCTGAGTACTTCGAGCCCATCACTCCCGCCAAAGCGGAGGCTCGTTTCCCATCTGCTATCACCAGATCATCGGAGTCGAGTTCAAATACTTTCCCATCCAACGCTTCAAAACTCTCCTTATTATAGGCTTTGCGAATAAGTATATCTGGATAGGCTTGTCCCTCATTTTTTGAGGCAAGAGTGTCATAATCAAAAGCATGCAAGGGATGACCATTTTCTAACATTACGAAATTAGTAATGTCCACCAAATTGTTTATAGGCCTCAATCCACTTTTTACCAAAGCTATTTTTAACCATAAGGGTGATTCTTTAACTTTCACGTGTTCAAAAACTCTGGCTGTATAGCGAGGGCACTGCTCTGGGGCTTCATTGTACAAACCAAGTTTTAGTTTTGTGCAATCATTGTGTGCAAAATCTACATTAAGCGGTTTAAGCGGAATTCCAAGCTTTGCCGAAAGATCCCTAGCAATGCCTCTATATCCCAATAGATCGCTACGATTTGGAGTTATCTCCAACTCAAATATAGTATCCGGAAAACCAAATAACTCATCTGCCAAAGCACCTATTTTAATCTCGTCGGGCAAGCGAATAATTCCGGAGTGGTTATCAGAAAGACCTAATTCTCTTTCCGAACATAGCATCCCATGAGATTGTATCCCTCTGATTTTTGCTTTTGCTATATTGATATCCTTCAATTTAGTTCCGGGTAACGCCAACACAGCCATCATGTTAGAACTGCAATTAGGTGCACCGCAAATTATATCAATGCTGTTATTGGCGTCTTTTTCGGAATAGTCCACATCTCCAATATCCACTCTGCAAAGCTTAAGATGATCTGTTTTGGGAACCGGCACTGCCGATATCACTTTCGCCGCTACAACAGTGGAACCCAAAGCCTTTAACTGTTCAATAGCCTCTACTTCAATACCGGCAAAGGTAAGCAAATCCGGCAGATTCTGATAGTTTTCTTCCAAAGATAAATAACGCTCTAACCAAGATACAGCGATTCTCATTACATCTCTCCTTTAAACTGGCGCAGCATCTTTAAGTCATTTTCAAACAGGATTCGCATATCCGGAATATTGTATTTAAGCATAGCAATGCGCTCTATGCCCAATCCAAAAGCAAAACCAGTATATACTTCAGAATCTATGCCCAAAATATCGAATACGGCAGGGTCAACCATCCCTGCACCACCCATTTCGAGCCATCCGCTTTGTTTGCATACTCTGCAACCCTTACCATTACATGCCACGCAGGATATATCCATTTCGGCGCTGGGCTCGGTGAAAGGGAAAAAATGAGGACGTATCCTGCTTTTTACTCCAGCCCCAAACATGATGTGCGCAAAATTCTGCAAAGTGTCTTTGAGATCACTCATGCTTATACCTTTATCTACCACTAAGGCTTCAACCTGATGGAATACAGGTGAGTGTGATGGATCTGGTTTGTCGTTCCGATAGCAGCGTCCCGGGGAGATAATGCGGATGGGAGGTTTATAGTTCTCCATTACTCTTATCTGCACTGTAGAAGTTTGGGTGCGTAAGAGTTTACCTTCCTCAACATAAAAAGTATCGGCAAGATTGCGCGATGGGTGATCTTGAGGTGTGTTAAGTGCATCGAAATTGTGAAACTCATCTTCAATATCGTTTGCTTCGGCAATCTCAAAACCCAGGCTAATGAATACTTCATCAATTTGTCTGCGAATTATACTTAGTGGATGGTAAGCTCCTCGCACCAAACGAAGACCAGGCATAGTAGGATCAAAGCTTTTTGTATCTTGTTTCCAAGCAGATTCTTTGATGGCTGTTGCTTGTTTGTTCAATAAGGCTTCTATTTGAGTACGAATAGTGTTTAACTTGTTACCAAAAGCCGGGCGTTCTTGGGGACTGAGTTCTTTCATCTTGCCATAAAGCGAATTTAGGGCACTTTTTTTTCCCAAATATTTCGCTTTTACATTTAAAATGTCGTTGGGATTGGAGCATTGAGCGATCTCTTGGCTTGCTTGCTCTAACATCTTTTCAAGCTGTTCTTGCACTGTTCAATCCTTTGTTTGACTGTCCTGATTAGCAAAAAGCGGCTTTTTCCCAAAACCGCTTTCATATTCTTTTTACTGATGACGCTATTTTAGCGTCGTTTATAGTATCATCTTAGCTTAAGCGTTTTTGGCTATCTCCACGAGACGGGCAAAAGCTCCGGCATCGTGCCACGCAAGATGAGCCAATGTCTTGCGGTTAATCTCTATATTGGACTTATGCAGCCCGTTTATAAATCGACTATAACTCATGTCATTCATTCTGCAAGCAGCATTGATCCTGGTAATCCATAAACTGCGGAACTGACGCTTTTTTAGTTTGCGATGAGCAAAGGAGAACGCCATTGCACGCTCTACGGTTTGACGTGCTACGCGATATGTTTTGCTGCGGCGACCAAAGTAACCTCTGGCGGCAAGCATATATTTTTTTCTTCTGCGATGGGCTGCAACATTATTTGTAATTCTTGGCATCTCTATTCTCCTTTACATTCCCAGCATTCTGTAAACTCTTTTTTCATCGGATTTTACTACGATGGCGCTGGTGCGAAGGTTACGTTTCAGCTTTGGTGATTTTTTGGTTTTGATATGTGCGGATTTGGCATGATGACGCACAATTTTTCCGGTGCCGGTTAGCTTGAAGCGCTTAGCGGCAGATCGATTGGTTTTGATCTTTGGCATCTTTATCTCCTTAAATTATTCTATCTATAATTATCTTCACGGCATCTCGCCGATATTCTCTTTATTGATTCTCCTGTTCGGCAGTTTGTTCGGACTCGGTGCCAGAGACAAGTTCATCACTTTGTTTTGCTTCCGCTGCCAAGATACGATCAATTTCCTTTTTGGGAGAAACAACAATTGATAAAAGATTACGATCCGAAACTGCTTCTTGGTCCACTTCTGCTATACTAGCAAGGTCCTCTTTGAGTTTTTCCAACACGCGATAGCCAAGATCTTTGTGTGCCATTTGGCGACCGCGAAAACGGACTGTAAACTTAACTTTATTGTGTTGTTTCAAAAACTTAATCGCATTGTTTTTCTTGAAATTGTAGTCATGTTCTTCGGTATTCGGACCAAACTTGATCTCTTTTACCTCGACTTCATGTTGTTTCTTCTTGGCTTCTTTGGCTTTTTTTTCTTTCTGGAAATAGTATTTGCTAAAATCCAGGATGCGGCATACTGGTGGCTCTGCATTGGGCGATATCTCTACCAAATCCAATTCGGCTTCATCTGCTCTGCGTTGTGCTTCACGAATGCTCACCACACCTATCTGTTTTCCATCGTTTCCGATCAAACGAACCTTATCGGCAGTAATCTGCTGATTTATTCTTTCTTTGGGCACCACTTCCTTGGTCCTAGCCTTGAAACGCTTAATCCGGATTATAAGAACCTCCTTCTTACCGGAAAAGAAAAAGGCGAAATTTCCGCTTGGAAACTCCACCCGCTTCTCAGTAATTATGTATATGATGTAATTCACTTTTTTAGCCCTACACGCACCTTAAGGCAGTAAGGCAGAAGCAAGCGGCTTCTTTTGCTACAACTTTTTTATCCACCAATTTTCTGTCAATAAAAATAACTTAGTATTATGGGCGAATATTTCCACAATCTGCCTCTCATCAAAGTCTTTCTGCTATAGTAAATGAAGTTTCGGAAGCGGTGGACAGTAAGATTGGATATGCAGAGCACTACTTTACTGATAATGCATCAACATATTCTGCACAATAGGATTTTTGAATTTCACTGGATAAACCAATAATATGATTGACAAAGAAGCTACTTTCTCTGACATAACATTATGTGTTTATTAGAAACGATCATCAGATGAATACATGAGGAAGTTATGGAATCAAGTATCAAAATAGCCCCAAATGCCCATTTGAAGAGAGAACTAACTATAGGATACCAAAGAACTTGCGATTGTAAGCCAAATCACATTAATTGCATGACCCCCAAAGAATGGATGCAGGCTCAAATCGGAGTTTGGCAATTTATATACGAAAAAAGAGACGTTAGAGACAAAAAAATACATCCAGCCACTTTCCCTATTAGTTTGGCTACCAAGATCATCTCTCTATTTTCTCATCAAGGCGAATTGGTTTTGGACCCCTTTGTCGGTAGTGGCACAACTCTTGTGGCTGCTCAGGATATTAACCGGAATGCTCTTGGCTTTGACCTAACTGAAAGCTACATAGATATTTGCAATGATCGTCTTTCTTCAAACAATATCTTCAACGAATCTCATCAAATTCCCATTCTTGATGACGCAAGAAACATCAATAATTATATTGATAATGATACAGTTAGCTTGATTTGGACTTCTCCTCCCTATGCTAATCTGTTGAATCGGAAACGGAAGAATAAGTCCAGGCGTAATAGGGATAATGAACAACTTGGTTTAATTGAACAGTACTCTCAAGACCCAAGAGACTTAGGCACTTACGAAGTAGAAGAATGGACAAATGCTATGGGAGAAATTTTTGGTTCTCTTTTAAGCTTGCTAAAAATCAAAGGGCATTGTGTGATCAACGTACCAGATTTTTGGTGGGAGAATAAAAGGATTACTCTTCATCTAAACCTAATTCAAGAATTGCGCAAGCGTGGCTATGAATTAAGAAATACTATCATTTGGGATAGGACAAATATAGTAAATAACATCGGTATATTTGGATGGCCAAGTAACTATATTACGATGGGAACCACTTTCGAGTATTTGTTAGACTTTTGGAGACCACCTATTGATAAGAAGGTACACAATGTTAAAAACTTGGACTAAAAATGAAATAATTGAAATTCTTACATCAATCAAGAAGATGGGATGGGTGAAAAACAGACGAATTGGGAATCACGGTGGGGTTGGAAACACATTGGAAGACCTCATGGGAATTTCAGAAAACAATTTAGCAATAGCAAATGCCGGTGAATGGGAACTGAAATGCCATAGCTCACACTCCAATTCACTCTTAACCATGTTTCACAGTGAGCCTTCTCCTCGTAAAGCAAAGTTGGTGCCAAAACTACTTCTACCATATTATGGATGGAAACATGCTTCCGCAAGTGAAGAATATCCAGAAACGGAAATGAGTTTTCGCCAAACAATAAATGCGGTAACTTACTCCGACAGGGGATTCAAAGTGGTTATTGACGAATAGGAAAACCGCTTTCTGGTAGAATTCAATCATGATATGGTATCAGATAGACATACAGAATGGATAAATGCAATCAAACAAGGAATAGGTTTATCTAAAATCCAACCTCAACCCTATTGGGGGTTTTCGGATATTGAACACTTAGCAGGCACAAAACTGCTTAATTGCTTTTATATTACGGCACAGCGAAAAAAGATCGGTTCAGATTACTATTTCAATTACGATAGAATACTTCTACTTAATTCATTTAGTTTCAAAAACATGTTAGAACAAATGAAATTAGGTAATATCTATATAGATTTTGATGCTCGAACGGGGCACAATCATGGTACCAAATTTCGAATAAAGCAATCTTCATTTGTAAAACTGTACAAAAGCATTACAGAAATCGAATAAGGAGCTTTGCTCGTTTTGGATACAGTAGCTTAAGCGACCGGAATTCTTCTTAACTGATGTAGATGCGCTTCAGATACGGTGGTTAAAAATCGCCGCCTTTCATCATTAACCAGTGGATGTCGCAGCTAGCGGAGCTTACACTCCGGTTATATCTTGCATGGCTTGGCTGTCTGTAAGCGAAATTTTAGGGAGTAATAATATTCCGGCTCGATTATTCTTAGACTACTTTTACCTTCCACCACCCTTGAAGTATGGGGCTCCACCCATGCTCCGATTTGCAATGGTTTTGTATAGTTTTAATACCATTGTGTTGAGACTTCGAGGTACAGATGATAGACGAGGATCAGGGCGTAAGACCACTGCTGATCTTTGTTTCATCACTTCTTTACGTTTTATTTTCCGATAGAATCTGAGCTAAACTCTAAAATTCATAAGCAGTCCTACCTATCACCGCACCACGTAAGGCTTTATTCTCATTTGTCCAAGTGATCGCCATTAATAAATTTGGTAGACTCTTTATAGCTATAGTAAAGCCAAGCCCTTTACTCTAGCCATAAACTAGCAATAGTTCAAGCTGTCATTTTGCTATATATACGGAAGTATCTCGGTTGGAATCTTACTTAGTCTCAGCTTAAGGCAATGGGCTTGAGTTGTGCTTGCTCAAACCAGAATTAAGGATATTATATTGGCAAGAGGTATAAATGCGTCCAGATAGAAATGAATTGATAAGCATATTAAGTTTGAACACAGACAACGAGCTAACTGATTTATATAATAGAGCTTACGCCATTAAGAAGCAATACGTAGGCACAAAAGTATATTTCCGTGGCATTATTGAATTAAGTAATATATGCACCAAAAACTGCTATTATTGTGGTATCCGCAAGGGAAATCCAGATGTTAAACGCTATACAATCTCCATGGAAGAAGCTCTCGCCGAATCCAAATGGTGTTTTGAACAGCATTATGGCAGTCTCGTAATCCAAGCGGGCGAAAGAATAGACGAAGAATGGATAGGGTTTATCGAAAGCTTGATTCATGGTATCAAAATGCTCTCGGGTGGTAAACTAGGCATTACTCTATCCTTAGGTGAACAGAGCGAAGATGTGTATCGCCGCTGGTTTGATGCCGGAGCACATCGCTATCTGTTACGCGTGGAAACTACAAATCCCAAACTTTATAAAAGCTTGCATCCTGCGGATCATGATTTCGAGTATCGCAAAAGTTGTCTTAATCTTTTGAGAAGAACTGGATATCAAGTAGGAACTGGAGTGATGGTTGGGCTTCCCGGTCAAACCGAGGCAGACATTGCAGATGACATTCTATTTTTCTACGATCAAGACATAGATATGCTTGGAATGGGACCTTATATTCCTCATCATGGAACACCGTTGAAACACTTGGTGGATGGCTTTGATTCAGAAAATGCCCTTAAGATGGGGTTAAAGCTGATCGCTGCCTGCCGCATAGCTTTAAAAGATGTGAATATTGCTACTACTACAGCTCTACAAGCCCTGCACCCGGAAGGACGCGAGATGGGGCTTTTGGCGGGTGCCAATGTTTTGATGCCCAATATTACGGATACAAAATATCGCGAAGGCTATCAACTTTACGAAGGTAAACCTTGCCTGGATGAAAACGCTGATCAGTGTATCGGTTGCCTTAAACGCAGAATCGAATCCATCGGTGAATCGATTGGATTTGATGAATGGGGAGATTCCAAACATTTTGCCGCACGGATAAAAAAGCAATAATCCCAGTATCTTATTAGTCTATTTAACAACTCGTTTGGCCTCAAAAAATCATTAATTCTGCTGAAATCCTCAATTTAGGAATGCTTCTTGCTTGCCTATTCTAATAAAGAGAATGTTTACACTTAATCGATATATGGAGGATCATGATGTCGAGAAAGGTTATGATATACACGTTAACAGCAATTATTATTTCCCTCATCGGGTGTGCAAAGCGCAACACTGCTCTTGAGGATGGTGCAAATCTCACTTTTCTGGCAAGAGTACCTGTTGTGGGCAACCCATCTGAACTGGACGTTGATGAAACTCACGCCTACGTGGCATTAGATCAAGGTGGATTGGCAACCATTAGCTTGAGTGATTATAAATTGAACTGGTATCCTCAAATGAATTCAGATGATAGTTCTGTAACGGATTTTTGGCGTACTCGCAAGCTGGCTGTTGCCCCTGAACATAATCGCTTACTACTCAATGAGATTCAATTTACTGATATGATCCATATTATAGATTGTAGTAACCCCGACAGTTTGATTGTTATTGATGCCATAACTGGCGGAACCTATGACATTCAAGACATAGCAATTCGAGAACTTGATGAGCAGAGTAGCAACAACGTAATCGAATTAGCTTTTTGCTCGAATGTCGATTTAAGCTACGGTTTGTACGACGCAGAGTACTGGTTGGGAATCGAACCTGGGTATCCCGTTACAGCACCGTCCTTGACTGCTGGTGTAGAGCTTGACGATGCATACCTTTATGGAGCAGCTCAGCAACGAGGCATTGTGGCTTACGATAAGGCTACAAAGGCTTTCCTTAGCGAATTGGCAGTTCGTGGCGAAGCTCAAAAACTGGTGGTGCGAAATGGATACGCATATATAGCCGCTCGACAAGGTGGCTTACAAATAGTTGATGTCAGCGATATTCATCATCCTCATTTTGTAGCAGAATATATTACTACTGGTTATGCCTCAGAGGTGGATTACTCGAATGGTATGGTAGCGGTAAGCTCCGGTAGCGGCGGTTGTTATGTATTTGATGTTACGTCCCCATCAAATCCAAGATTAATGCATCGTATTACTGAGTGTGGATATACTAATACGGTGAAGTTCAAAGATAACAAGCTGATAGTTGGCACTCGTGACAATGGCGTGTACATATACGAAATGAACTGATGAGTAGTTATTTACATTAGGATATAATTTTACAAAGGACCTGTTGCCATTGCTACAGGTTCTTTTTTAATGTTTGGAGTATTTGAAAATATGAAAAAAAAGCTGATCCTGCTTATTGTAACAAGCTGTTTTGCGGCAATGCTGCTTGCCATGCCACCGCTTACGGTTGTTTCATCTCAATCTCAAAGTCTATCGGTGAGATTCACTGCACCTCAATTGGAACTGGAAACTGAAAAAGTCTTAGACGAAGACTTTCACGTAATCAAAATGGCGAATTCTGCTGAGGAACCAGAACCGGGATACCCCAATCTGCCAGTATTTAGCGGCAGTGTTATTTTACCTCCCACCGGCTCTTACTCCTTGCAAGTAAATCCCATTAGTAATAAAACTATCCCCAATATAAAGCCTATCCCTGTTTTTACGAATTCTGAAAGCAAAGCGTTGGCTCAATACGACATACTTAAGTATGAAACTCCACAGACCAAAGATTTAGTGAGCAATAGTAACATCGTAGTGTTTCGAGATTTCCGCATTCTTCAGTTTAACGTTAACCCCCTACAATGGAATCCTCAAACTCAAGCCCTTACGGTTTATGATGAGATCGATATCAAAATCTCGTTTACCACTGAACCAGAAATCCAAGAATTACCTCCTTATTCAAACTATTCACCGGCCTTTCGAAGATTATACGATGCGAATCTACTAAACTTTGTCGATTATCGTAATCTGAATGATGAAAACAACTATGGGAAAATACTACTTATCTATCCCCAAAATGTAAATACCGCATATACGATGCTGCTTAACAGCTTTGTAACATGGAAACTACAAAAAGGTCATGAAGTAGAAGCCGTTAGTACTCAAACTACTGGCACTTCAAATAGCGCCATTAAGAACTACATTCAAAGCAAATACGATAACCCCTTAACTCGCCCAGATTATATTATCTTAGTTGGCGATACATCTCAGATTCCCACATTTATCGAAAACATGTCCAGTTATGGTGGAGAAGGAGATTATCCCTACACTCATTTGGCTGGTAATGACCTCTTGGGAGATGTAATGATTGGGCGTATTTCCGCTGAGACTGCAGATCAGCTGGGCACAATTTTAGCAAAAGTCTTTTCTTATGAAAAAAATATTAATAACGATCCCTCTGCCGCAGAATGGTTAAACAGAATCTTGCTGATTGGAGATCCAACTTATTCGGGAGTATCATGTGAGTATAATAGTAAATATATCAAAGAATTAGCAGAACTCTCAAATCCTGAATATAGCTTTGTTGAAAACTACAATAGTGGGTTCAGCACCACTATCAATTCTGCAATCAATCAAGGTGTAAACTTCTTTAGCTATCGCGGTTGGTTGAATATGAGTGGTTGGGATCCAAGTAGCTCCCTAAATAATGGACAGAAATTACCCCACGCCGTAATTCTCACCTGTGGAACGGGAGATTTTCATAACTCAACCGCAACAACAGAATCTTTCATCCGTTTGGGTACTTCAGCTAATCCTTCTGGAGCAGTAACAGCCATCGGTATGGCTACTACCGGAACTCATACTATGTTCAATAACACCCTTAATGCAGCAATCTTTAACGGTATCTTTTCACATGATATGCGTAGCATGGGAGAAGCCTTGCTCAACGGAAGGCACTATATTCGTGAGGTTTATGGCGCTACGCATAGCAATCAAGCAAACTACTTTGCCCATTGGTGTAACTTGATGGGTGATCCTACTATGGAAGTGTTTGTCGGCATTCCCTCCAGCATGCAAATTAATGCTCCTACGTCCATTACTCTGGGTACCAACATTCTGGATGCTTATGTCGCGGATGTTAACGGTAGACCAATTAGCAATGCCAGTGTTACGGCCTATAGTGTATCCCAAAACCAGATATTGGCACGTGGTTTCAGCGACGAAACTGGTAATGTCAGTTTGTTCATACCTAATGGAATAACTGCAACTTTAGTTCTTACCGCTGCCAAAAACGATCATAAACCCGCTCAGCTATATGTAGAACCTGGTGCCGGCGGCTTAGTGTTTGCCGAAAAACAAATAGTAGAAGATGGCTCTCATGGATCTTCTGGTAATTCAGATTCCTTTGCTAATGCTACTGAACGCATAGCCTTATTGGTAAGCGTCAAGAATACATCGGATATTCTTCTTAGTGCTCTAAACGGTGATGTAAGCTCAGACGATCCCTTCATTAATCTTATTACGGAAAGCATTAGTTTCCCGGATTTAGATATCAACAATACTACTAGTGCCGAAAACTATATACTCTTTGATGTCTTGCCCAATATTCCACCATATCATGATATTCGTCTTAGTCTAAATATTAGCGACGGCAGCGGTATGCAACACCAATTCCCGGTTCATGTCCCAGCCTATAATGCACGATTGGAAGTGGAAAACATCAACATTTCAGCCGGAGATGACAATACGTTAGACCCCTTCGAAACCGGAAGCTTAACTTTGGGCATTCGTAATGACTCCATAGCAGGCGTAGATAATATATACGCGCAACTATTTTCACTTAACGATCTGGTTCTCGTTGAGGAAGATACATCCTATATTGGTCAAATCTATCCTTCAGCAATTGCTAATACCTTGGAAGGCTTCAGTATCTTTGCCAGATCCATTGTTGTGCCAGGCATGCAAATACCATTTAGACTAAGACTAAGCAATGATAACGGCTTCTTACAAGATGCCTTCTTCAATATTACTATTGGCACTGTTTCACCAAATACTCCTTTGGGCCCTGATGATTATGGGTATTTCATCTACGATATGAACGATATTCAGTACGACGACTGTCCAGATTATGAATGGATTGAGATAAATCCTACAGTGGGAGGAGTGGGTACACGCTTGAATACTTTGAGTGATAGTGGTACTAGCGGCGATGAAGGAGATCAGGTGGGAAGTGTTACTTTAGAGGTAGTAAATTTACCCTTCGAATTCACCTTCTACGGAATTCCCTACCAACAAATAACGGTTAGCACGAATGGTTTTATAGCTTTGGGTATAACTGAGGACTCAGAGTTTAGGAACAGTCGTCTTCCTGGAGGCATGGGACCCTCTCCCATGATTGCTGCTTTTTGGGACGATTTGATTCTATCCGGAGATTCTGGTATCTATAAGTATTATGATAACCAGAACAAATTCTTTGTAATCGAATATTACAACATGCGTAATGGCTACAACCGTACCTCACTTGAAACCTTCCAAGTTATTTTATACGATCCCTTATTCCATCCTACAAGCTATGGGGATGGTAAAATCAAAATACAGTATAAAGACTTCAATAACGTGGATGTTGGTGGAAGCAGTTATACTCCCACGCATGGGAATTATGCTACTATCGGAATAAAAGATCATACAAATAAAAGAGGCTTGGAATACACTTATAATAATCAATACAACCCCGGAGCCAGCCCGTTAACAAACAACTCTGCACTCATTATTACTACTGTCCCAGTTCTTCACGAGAGTCCTTACCTCGTTTTACAGGATCTTTTTGTAACCGGGCCAGACAACGATATTGCCCAACCCGGAGAAATAGTAGAGCTTGGCATTCAGCTAGTCAATCAAGGTTTAAGTACCGCTACTGAAACAAGCATCACTGCCTCCCTCAATCATCCTTTTGCTCAATTGGTAAACAACTCAAGCAACTATCCCGATATAGTTTCAGACAGCGGAGCCATCAATCTTGTTCCGATAACTGTGGCTATCAGCGAGGACTGTCCGGAAGGCAGTATTATCGAACTAATGCTTAGAATAAGTAATGGGGATTCAGAATGGAATTACCCAGCTTGGTTTACGGTAAAGCGTCCTTCTGTAACGATAAGTTCATATATGATGAATGATGCTTCTGGCAATGGAAATGGCTTGGTAGAACCAGGTGAAAGTTTGGATTTGGTATTGAATTTTGGTAATATCACAGATTTGGATGCCCATAATCTTAGCGTCAGCATAATGAGTGTATCTCCACATGCTAATTTCGGCATCAGCAGCGCTGTGATAGATCATATTCCGGCTCACTCCACTGTACAGATTGTTTTCCCGCTAAGTCTCTCTCCTGAAACCCCTTTAGGCAACAATATTACCTGTTATGTTAGCACTGTGGGAGATCTGCTTCCGGTAAGTACTACACAATTAGTAATCAGTGTTGGAACAACCGGAATGAGTGAAGGATTTGAACAGCATAATGGATACTTTGAGCCCAGCCCTAGCTATAATGGCTGGGAATGGGGCGAATCTGCCTACGCTGGAGCCCATGAGGGCAACAAAGTTTGGGGCACTCGATTGAATAGTAATTATGCCTTGGGAGCCAATTACAAGCTCACTACCCAACCAGTGTATATAGGTGCAAACTTTATGCTAGAATTTTGGCACAAATACGATATTGGCTCGACCAATGCGGGAGGGAACGTACAGATATCTACAAATGGAGGATCCGTTTGGCAAGTTATAAGCCCTGAAGGAGGATACACTTCTTCATCTATATCGGCATTGTCTGCTCCCGGATTTACTGGAACTTCAGAAGAGTGGAGCTTGGTAAGAATCCCCTTGGCTAGCTTTGGAAACAGAACCGTTCAATTTCGCTTCAACTTTGCCGCACCAAACTATGGTAGTACGGCAGATGGCTGGTTCATCGATGATGTGCGCACCACAGGTTATCTGGCATATGCAGCGAGGATTGAGGGTACGGTTGAAAGCTCAGACCCAAGTATCGAATACTCTAGTATCTTTGTACACAATGCAGATATGATCTGTTCTACTCCAGATTCTGAAGGCAATTATAGACTATTTCTCCCTATGTTAGAGCAAGAAATCACGGTTAGTGGCGCTGGATATACTATAGCTCAGCCTGTAGTTTTGCACCCTTCTATCGAAAACTCAATTATTCTGCAAGATTTCTTTCTTTACTACCTCAAACCAGTAACGGGAATAGGACACAGTATCCAAACCGGAACCTTAACAGTAAGCTGGAATCCTCCCCAAAATCCCGATTTTCCAGTTCTTAGTTATGAAGTCTTTCGCAAGTTGGGTGCCGCTCACTTTGAACTTGTAGCTGAAGTAGACTCACCTCACTATATTGAAACATTGACAAATGCCGGAGAATACCAATTCTACGTTATTGCCAAATACGCTCTGGGAAACAGCATCTCCAGCTCTTTGATAGAGTTTTCTTGGGGTGGCTCTGATGTTCTCGAAAACAACCCCGTTGTGCCAAAAACTGATCTTCAGGGCAATTATCCCAATCCTTTCAATCCTGAAACTACTATAGTCTTCAACTTGGCAAAAGCAACTCATGCCAAGCTGAGCGTGTTCAATCTTAAGGGTCAGAAAGTTAAAGATCTTCTCGACGAATACATGGCAACCGGAGAATATAGGAAAATATGGAACGGGACAGATTATCGTAATCAATCCGTTAGTAGCGGTATGTATCTTATTCGCCTAAGTACAAGTGAGGGAAGCTTCAATCATAAGGTACTTCTGATGAAGTGATCTTTACCCATTTGTACACAAAAAATAAGGCAGGAACAAAACTCCTGCCTTTTTTATATTTTGAGTAGGTAACGATTATCCAGCCATCATTGCGGCGATATCATCATCCGGATTAGTTGTTTGTTTTAAACCAAAGGTATCAATGATAACTTTAGCTACATTCGGAGAAAGGAAAGCTGGTAAGGTTGGCCCTATTTGGATATTCTTAAAGCCTAAATAAAGCAATGCCAGTAATACAGCTACCGCTTTCTGTTCGTACCAGGCAAGATCGAAAGAGAGCGGAAGTTTATTTACATCATCCAAACCAAATACTTCTTTAAGTTTCAATGCAATAACAGCCAAAGAGTACGAATCGTTGCACTGTCCGGCATCAAGTATGCGGGGAATACCACCAATATCACCCAGATTCATCTTGATATAGCGATACTTGGCACATCCGGCGGTTAGAATGATAGTGTTATTGGGAAGTTTTTCCGCTACTTCGGTGAAGTATTTTCGTGAAGGCATTCGCCCATCACAACCAGCCATTACAACAAAGCGTTTAATTGCACCGGATTTAACCGCCTCAACTATCTTATCTGCCAAAGATAGCACTGTGGCATGCGCAAAACCACCAATAATCTCACCAGTCTCAATCTCTTTGGGAGGCTGGCATTTGAGAGCAGCTTCTATAACAGGTCCAAAGTCTTTTTGTTTGCCATCTTTACGATCGGCAATATGCACTGCACCCGGATATCCTGCCATACCAGTTGTGAACATTCTATTTAGATAGGTATTTTCTTTGCGCAGAGGCACTATGCAGTTTGTGGTCATCAAAATTGCACCATTAAAGTTCTCAAAATCTTCCAATTGGTGCCACCAAGAAGAGCCATAGTTTCCGTGGAAATGTTTGTATTTTTTGAACGCTGGATAGTAGTTTGCCGGAAGCATTTCACTATGCGTATAAATATCAATACCCTTGCCTTCGGTCTGAATAAGAAGCTCCTCAAAATCCTTGAGATCGTGCCCGGAAACCAAAATACCAGGGTTTTTGCCCACACCAATATTTACATGTGTTGGTTCTGGATTGCCGTATGTTGTAGTGTGTGCTTCATCCAATTTTGCCATTACTTTTACCGCATGTTCACCAGTCTTAAGTACCATAGCAACCAACTGATCCGCAGTAAGACTGTCGTCTATAGTGGCCGCAAGACCTTCCATCATAAATTTATTTACTTCTTCATCTTGAAAACCCAACATAGCAGCATGGTCGCCATAAGCTCCAACGCCCTTCAATCCGATGGTAATGGTTTCTCGCAGACTGCGAACATCTTCATTTTCGGTCTTTAAAACACCAACTTTGGGGGCAAATTCTGCATATTGATCTTTGCTGATCTTGAAGGTGACTGCATCTGGACAGCTACCACATTTATCTCCGATGAGGGCACAGAGCTCATCCTTGCGCTTATCGCGCAATTTGATAGCTTGGTCAATCTGAGCAGTGATTACGTCTTCAGACCAGTTTGCATTGGTTATGGTTGTAAAAAGTCCCTGCATCACAATAAGGGAATCTTCTGGATAATACTTGCCGTTTTGGATAAGTTTGTGATCTACATAAGCAAGACCTCTAAGACTGTAGATAAGAAGGTCCATCAAATTCGCCAGGGTTTCGGTTTTTCCGCATACGCCCCGTACTGTGCAACCTGTGTTACGGGCAGTTTCTTGGCATTGGTAACAGAACATACTCATTTTGTTTCTCCTTTATTCTATTATGGTTTTGGCATTTTTATCACGAGAATGCGCATTACAGCATCACTCTCGTTGGTTAAGGCATGGGGAATGTTTTTAGGGCTATCTATTATCGTCCCCGCCGGAAATGTTTTGCTTTCTTCTCCAATCGTTACGGTTGCCGTACCTTCAATTACATAAAAAGCTACGTTAACAGGGGTTTTGTGAGCCTTCAAATGGGCTTTGGGCTCAAATTCGATATGAACAATTTCGCCTTCCGGTTGACTATAGATCTTGGTACCTACCATGCCCATAGCGTTTAATACCGGAGGAACATCTTGATAAAATCTACTTTCCATAGTTTCTCTCCTTAGATGATCTTGCCATCTACACTTATTATGTTTACTTTAACAAAATGCATCTTGCCTGCACGCTCCAAAGCTTTTTGTAACAACACTTCAGTGCCACCACAGCATGGAACCTCCATGCGTACAATGCTTATACTCTTAATTCTATGTAGCGTAAATATCTGCGCCAGTTTATCGATATATCGCTCCAAATCCTGATCTAATTTAGGGCAAAAAGTAATAACTATCTTACCCTTAAGAAATCTCTGATGAAAATCTCTGTACGCATATGGGACACAATCTGCTGAAATAAGCAAATCGGCATCATCAAAGTATTGAGCAGCAGGATTGATTAAGGTTAACTGAACCGGCCATTGACCTAATTCCGATTGCAGCTGACCGGTACTGTCGGTTTCGGTGGTTTGAGGCTCTATTTGCTTAGCTTGAGTTCCACTACACCCACAAGCCATTGTCTCTTCACGCGTTAAAGCATCAACATCGTAAGCATTTTCTTTAAGAATATCCAAAGCTTGACCGTAATACTTCATTTCACCGTGAGATTTCAAGTGGTGCAAGTGTGCCTTGATCGTGTTTTCTCCAGCTTTCATGATGTTTTCCATCACATAAGCTTCATTGTAAGGTTCGGCTTCCCGTTCTTCAACCAGTATCGCTCCTTGTGGACAATCTCCAATACAGGCACCCAGCCCATCACAGAAAAGATCGCTGATTAACCTGGCTTTGCCATCTATTAGTTGTAATGCCCCTTCAGGACAACCCGGTATGCACAATCCACAACCATTGCATTTATCTTCGTCAATTTTAATAATCTGACGTTTCATTTTTTACCTCTATTAATTGTATTATTGTATTTAATAAGGACTTACCTTCTGCTTTCAGATCAAATGCATGCCTACTCATATTCCACTGCGTAACTAAAAGTCGCATAGAACCAACAATCATTCTAAACAGATGCATGGGATTTAGATTTTCTCTTATTTGTCCTATTCGTTGTCCTTGCATGATGTAGCCCATCACCTCATCTCGATGTATATGCATGATGGAAAGTAAGTTCTCTTCGAATGAGGGATCGTTTTTAAACAGCTCTTCACTAAACATAACCATGGCAAGATCGGGATCATTCTCAAAAATCTCATAACGATCTAATACAAAACGACTAACTTTTTCTAAGGGGCTAATCTGTAATGAATTTATCCGCTGAATTACTTCACAAGAGACCTGCTCAAAATAACAAAGAACCATCCGAATTAATTCTTTCTTGCTTTCAAAATGGCGGTAAAGCGCTGCATCAGTAACACCAATACTTTGAGCAAGTTTTTTTGTGGTCAGTTTTTCATAACCCTGCTGCGCAATCACTTGAATAGCGGCTTTCACAATCTCCATTTGTCTTTTTGTAATATCCATAGTATCAATCCTTTGCCATGCGTTAGTAAGCACTTACTTACCAATTTAAGCAATCCCGCTTTTTTGGCAAGTTCTTTTTTGCGCTCTTTCATGATTATTGCTCTTATTCTTTTACCAAGAACACATAATTGCTTTATTAGCATAATGTTGCGATCTGTAGAAATATCTCTTCATAGATCTAAATTCACCGCTTCCCCATTATTTCCCCTATCACTTTAGCTTATAGTTAGAAATAGTTCATCCCGAGATACTCCCTTTGCGACATGAATACTTCAGCTTATACCATGCCTAATCCTTAACTTATACAATAGGCTTAATTACAGCAATCTATATCTATCGTGCTGGGAAATGCTCATTTATGTTCTGCTTCTGGGTATGTAATACTATAATAATCTGAGGAAAGCGCCCAATAAATTCCTTTAATGCAATTATTTTCCGTACACTCTTAAGGTTTTTTGCAATCGTTCTCGAGATAGGCGTTGAATGATTTCAACAAATCTCTCCACGTTGCATATAGATAATGCTTGACTTTTAAGTATATTAGAATAATATGTCCCCGTATAAATTATTAGTTCAAAAGGGATGATTGAGATGAGACCAATACACAGGGGCTTGGTAATTGCAAAAAAGCAATATCATATCAAAGAAGATCACGCATTGTGCATCGGCCTCAAAGCAAGCATACAATTTGCCTTATTTATAATCGTATCTTTACTGATTCTAATCCAGTTGGATGGAGGCAATAACCAAAAAACATGGGCTGGTACAACCAGCAGTTATATTACTCACTATTCAACATACACCGATGAACCGTTGATAGAAAAGGACAACTCAGAAAGATCTGGTCCGGTCTTAAAGGTAGATAAGACTCCGCCAATATTTAGCTTTATCCCCAATTACGTTTTATTTATGAGTATCCTCATTATCTCTATCGGAACAGCGGGATTTCTGATACTATATTTGCATATTTCTGGCCAATTGCGATAATTACAAGCCAATATCCATTATCAAACTTAGGGTTCTTTCCGATTCTTTGTTTGTACTGTAGCGTACGCCTACATTGGTAAAGTCCATAAAAGCTAATCCGATTTCAGCAATCAATTCTATGCCGTAAGAATACTGTTTTATGTAAGCAGCTTTGGTTTGCGGCATCGCCATATCGTAAAAGAAACCAAGATTGATATCCTCAAGATAGATTTGAGGATTCCATGTCCCCTGTCTAATCTTTAGTAAGGGCTTATACAAAGTATTCCTCAATGTAATGCCTTTATTTGCATACAACTCTTTGTCGTATCCTCTGATAGGATAAAACACTTCATCAAAATCTGCATCAGGGTCGTAAGCAATGTTTAAGGTGCTATTAAGTTCAGAGTTTAGCAAACATTTCTGACGTACTACAAGCTGTCCCTGCCATCCCAATCTATCTCGATTCGACAAGTTCAATCCGGAAGATTCCCAATAGAGCGTATTTCGCACTCCAGCCTGTCCATACTTCCAAACAAGCTGCTGACTTATGAATGGATACGCCTTATTTCTCTCAAATCTATTCTTGGCTTGCAATCCCAATCCGGTATTTATCTCGGTGATTCCATAGTTTTGCCTACGCAGTAGACAGATTGAATTGTGCAGAGTTATGGTGAGATCTTCATCTGAGCTAATCATAAGATCCTGATTTAACGGGTTTAGTACGTGACTACTAAGCTGGAAATCTCCGATTATTTTTTGGCGGTAGGTATCGTAAACTGCCGCTATCTGCCATAGAGGAAAATCTCCAACTGCATCTGCACCTACAAGAACCGCTCCAACTGCAAGAGAATCTTGAGTACCATAAATCTGAGGGATCCTAAGCATGCGGGGATTTATCATATGAGCAATATTGGGACTGTAATCGCCATGACGGATGGGTGTACCATCCGCTAGAGCACTTTGGCCAAAGAATTTGGACTTGGGAAACAGAATAGGCTCGCGTCTCAAATCTTGCTTTGGCACATCTTCATATACGAGTGGAGCCTTGTAGATATCCATACCTTTGGCATTAGGAGATAAATAGTAAAACTCACTAGCCCCAGAAAATACCGGATCTTTTAGATAGTCATTATGTTGTACGATTTGCCTTTGTTTGCTTTGGGTATTGTAAATAAATGCAAGCAGCTTGTCATCTTCTACAGAATTAAAGAATAATTTGCCATCATTTGCACATAATAATGTTTCTTTGTGAGGACTATCAATAACGGGAACCAAGCTTCCTTGTTGCAATCTATAAATATTGCTATTACTCCAATAAGCTTTTGCGCCTAAATATATCTCATCTTGATTCATGCATATAGCGTGAATTAGCTCTTCGCCTTCATAAATAACTCTTTTACTGCCCGCATCAGGGTCGTACTCAAACAAAACAGAACCCCTATATAGAGGTAGATCTTCCGAAATAAGAATGCTCCCCCCTATAAGGGGCAGAAAGGCTCGCACTTGTCCTTCATAGATAATAGTATTGGCAGAGTTCTTATGCATCAGAATCTGAGTTATGGAGCCAAAGCCATCATTAGATTTGTTGGCAAATCCACGTCTATATTCCTTGCGAGAATAATACAATCTATTGCCTGCAAAATGGTAACCCGCCGGAAAGTCGCTTGCCTGATCTATAACAGTTTCAGCTTTTGCACTGGGATTGGCTAAATCCAACCGCATAATTCTAGAAGAAGAAAAGAATCTTCCGGGTCCTGTTTTATCGCTTATAAGCTGAGTGTAATACAGTGCGTTATTATGATGTTGCAGATTATCCTTATTCCATCCATCTTCAGTAATTTGTTCACGTATGATATCATTCAAATTGTTCTTTTGGGCATGCTGCCAATCGCTCCACAAACTGCTAAGCGACATTCCATACGTATTTAAGAATGCTGGATCTAATGCTAAGGCTGGGCTTACTCCATTAGAATATGCTGTAATGCGAGATGAATTGTCCATATAAAGCATACGGAATTTATCTTCGCCATATTTTGCCGCTAGATACTTATGGAAGCTTCCTCCAAAAACATAATAATGGGCAAGCGGTGTATCTGAGGAATAGTATGAAGCCTTCGTGGGTGAGGGAAGCTTATCTTCACGGGCTAGGGCCGAGATTATCGCAGAGTAATATGCTCCATTCATTCTTCCGGTATTTGCCGAAAGCTGAGATTCTCCATATACAGTGATACCTTCTGTCATCCACATGGGTTGGTGCATTTGCACGTAAAGCAGATTCCCAAAAATCGTTCGCAGAAGTGCTGGTACTCCCGCTTCATGGCTTAATTGTAACTGATGGATGTATTCATGCGGGGCTACTGTTTGAAACCAGTCTAGACCAACTGATAACTCATCATCTGTAGGTGGATACATGTACACTCCGATCACATTCCCCACCGGATTTGCGAAACCATTTACCAAGTTTCCCATATCTTCAAGTACAATCGCCGCCTGAGGATATGTATTGCCTGTAAGTTTTTCCAATTGAGGGCGGTAGTACTCCAAAACCTGAAGGGCATGCAAGGCCTCATCTTCCATCCCCTCGTAATAATAAACCATGAACTTATCGGTAGACATGGTCTTGATCGCAGCCTGCGTGAAGACTGGCAACACAAGCATGATTATCAAAAAAAGCAGAGTTGTCCTGTTCATCTCAGATATTCCTAATGTTTTTTTTGCATTGTTGCAAATCCGTGATATTGGTCAAGATATTCCTGCCCATTGCTAGTGAGATCGAAGCAAACAAATCGTTAGGTAACATGATGCTTCACTTAGATACCGACTGCTGACAGTAGCAGACTTACTCTGAGACACCGATATCTTAATGGTAATTATTCAAATTTTGCTTGACGCCCTCAATACTCAAGAATCTTCTGACTTTTGAGATAAACTTAAAAGTTTAACGAAACAATCGCCCCGCTTTCAAGGTTGGGTGACTGTACAAGGAGCGTTTATGGAACGACGTTTATTTATCCTGATCATTCTGCTTTTGCTTTCATTGAGCCTATGGTCAGAACGTATCAACCTCAATTCAAAGGAAAATGTTTTACAGGTTCTTCACTCTTCCCCCTCAGAAACAATTTTACAATACACAGTCAGCAAGTTCGACACCAAAGAGACAACTATCAATGGTGAGAACTGGTTTCATATCTCTCTGCCCGGCGAAGGCGTAACCCAAGAAAAAGGCTTGCCAGAATTGCCAGTCTTCAACCGAAGCATCATTATTGATAATAGTGCGCAGATGAAACTGGAAATATTTGACGTGGAATACACCGATATGAGGTTTGCGATTGCCCCATCCAAAGGCGTCATCACTCGCAATATCGATCCCAAAAGCGTGCCCTATACTTTTAGTGATTTCTATACAAAAAGTGATTTCTACCCGGCAAATATAGCCAAGCTTTCGGAACCCTATATCATGCGTGATTTTAGGGGAATAACTGTTATTACCACTCCCTTTGCCTACAATCCTGCCACTAAAACTCTCAGAGTTTATCATTCTTACAAGATCAGAGTTTACCAGGAAGGTACTGATTCTATAAATGTTTTACAACAAACTCGCTCCATCATCTCCCGCACCTTTAGCGGGATCTATCAAAACCATTTTGTGAACTGGAATAACTACCGTTATACACCTGTGGATGATAGCTATGGGAAGCTGTTAGTGATTTGCCATTCAAACTTTTTAAGCGCAATCGAACCCTGGGTGAATTGGAAACGCCAGAAGGGTGTGGAAACCGAACTTGTGGAATGGTCTACCATTGGCAGCACAGCATCACAATTGCAAAACTACATCCAAACCCGCTACAATCAGGATAACAGCCTCACATATGTGCAAATAGTGGGCGATGCACCTCAAATTCCCACTATATCGTACCAAGGCGGGGGTAGCGATCCTACATTCTCCTTAGTAGCAGGAAGCGATTTCTATCCTGATATCTTTATTGGAAGGTTTTCAGCTGAAAACACCAGCCAGCTCAGCATTCAACTTAATCGCTCAATCACTTATGAGCGAGATGCCGCCACTACTGATACATGGCTTACACGAGCAACGGGGATAGCCTCAGATCAAGGAGGAGGCTCACAAGGCGACAATGGTGAATCTGACATCCAGCACATGAATAATATCCGCACCAAACTTCTCAATTATGGATACACTTCTGTTGATCAGATCTATGATCCTGGTGCCTCTGCTTCTACAGTTAGCACAAATATTAATGCAGGTCGTGGCTTTCTGAATTATGTTGGTCATGGTTCAACTACAGCATGGGGTACAACCGGCTTCAGCGTAACAAATGCCATGAACCTTAGTAATGGCAGTAAAACACCATTCATAGTTGACGTTGCCTGTATTAATGGAAACTTTGTATCCAATACTTGTTTTGCAGAGGGCTGGATGCGCAGCCCAAATGGAGGCGCAATCACTATTTACGCCAGCACAATCAACCAAAGCTGGAATTCCCCCATGCGGGCTCAAGATGAAGTAACTGATCTCTGGATTGCAGAAGCAAAAAGTACCGCCGGAGGTTACTATTATAGCGGATCTTGCAAGATGATGGATGTTTATGGCAATACAGCCAGCTCAGATGGTGTGAATATGTTCAAAACCTGGCACATCTTTGGCGATGCCTCACTAATGGTACGCAGTAAAACTCCGATCGCAATGAATCCAAGCCATCCCGATCAAATACCTATGGGCAGCGCTTCATTGAGTATTACAAACGCCGCTCCGAACGCTCTTGCTTCACTTACCTGCAACAACCAGATCTATGCCCGCGGCTTTGCCAACAGCAGCGGCAGCATCAGTTTACCTCTTGGCGGATTACCGGCGCAAGCAATGGATTTTACATTAACCGTTACTGCATACAACCGCGTTACTTACGTTGGAATCGTGCAACAAACTTCCGCCAGCGGACCTTTTATGAACGTAGAGAATACGCAATATGCCGATGCCAACAACCAAATCCCAGAATATGGTGATAATGCTAATTTAAACGTGACTTTCAAAAACACTGGAACTGCTAGCGTTTCCAACCTTGTTTCTACGCTATCTGCCGAAACTCCGGGTATTATTCTCACTGATGCCAGTGAAGCTTTGGGAAACTTGGCAGCTGGTGCCACTATTTTACGCAACAACGCCTTTTCGTTCAGTATCGCAAACAACATCCCTGATGGTACTATCGCGGAGTTCAACATCATGATGCAGAGCGGAGCCAGCACCTGGAATCATCAGTTTACGCTTGAGATCAATGCTCCGGCATTAAACTTTGGTACATATTCGATCTCCGATCCCACCGGAAACAACAATGGTATGCTGGATCCTGGAGAAACGGTTAGTCTGAGCATCCCTGTTCTAAACAACGGCACTGCCGCAAGCCCTTCCGGAACAGCCTCTTTAAGTAGCAACACACCAGAAATTACGATCAACTCCGGTAATGTGAGTTTTCCCGCCATTGCCGCCGGTGGAAGCGCCCTCGCAAACTTCAGTATCACAACCGCAACATCTGTTCCTCAGGGAACCTTAGCCAATTTGAGCTTTAGCGCAAGTGCCGGAGCATACTCGGTTGCAGAGAACCTGGCTATCCAAGTAGGCACTCCCCCAGAAGTGATCATAGGCGATGGTAGCTCTTCAACCAGCACAAATAGTGCTTCCCCCATCAACATCTGGTACAAAAGCTTACATGGACAATCCGTCTATACTGCTGCCGAATTGAACACCGCCGGCATTTACGGTCCCGTGGAAATCTCGCAACTGGGCTTCAACATCACCGGCCTTCCCGCCAATGCGATGCCCAATTTCGTTGTACGCATGAAACACACATCCGCCACAAATGCTGCCAACTGGATTGATGCCTCTAACCTTGTAACCTATTACTCAAATCCCAGTTACCTGCCCACCCAGATTGGATGGAACCTGTACTCTCTTTCCACTCCTTTCATTTGGAACGGAACTGACAACATCCTTATTGATACTGCATTCGGCTTGTTGACAGATTACCACCAATCTGGAACCGTGGAATGTACAACCGTGACGGATGGTTACCGCTTTACCAGAAACGACTCTTATGACCAAACTAACGTTTTCAGCAACGGATCAACCTCAAACACACGCCCGAACCTGAAACTCGTTTTCTACTCAACGCAAGTAGACCAAGCCCAGATCTCAGTAAACCCTGTCTCAATCTCGGAAACCGTGATCTACGGAAACAGCGTTGCCCACAATATAACCATCAGTAACACAGGATCCGCAGATCTGATTTGGAGCATTCCCGAACGAAACGCTGCAACAAGAGCAATGACCGGATCCACTCTAAGTAGCAATGTGAGTTCATACGCTCCCGGCACTACATCCAGCTGGACTTTTACGGTAACAAATAACAGCCCGGATAACGAATGGGTCAGAGACATCGATATCGCCTTCCCTGCCTCTGTTACCGTAAACAGCGTGACCAGTTTCAGCGGGGGGCAATATCCTTTGACGGCAAACCTGCAGAACGGAACCGGAGTAACGATAAACTGGCATTACTCAGACTCCAGCAATTATGGCGGAATCTACCCAGATGAGACTGCCACTGCAACTGTTAATGTCACAATCAACAGTACTACCTCCGGCGACCTGAACCTCCCCTGGATCATCAACGGAGATGATTACGGTGATGATCCACATAGCGTATCGGGCACTTTGGTATTCGCTCAAAACGGAAATCCTCAGCCGGATGACTGGTTTAGCATAAACACTCATAGCGGCGTCATCGCTCCCGGTGAAGATACCCTAATCACCATTACCCTGAATTCTGAAGGCTTGGATGAGGGTACCTACACCAGCAGTTTCACCATCGATTCCAACGCCACAAACAACCCCACTCTGTCAGTTCCGCTCAGCCTCACTGTGGAAATCCCCGTGAACCCACTACCCGTCGTACCTCGCTTTGTAGCAGAATGGGAACCTGCTCAAGGTGCCGTGGTGCGCTATCCTTTTGGCCAGCCTTACAGCCTGCTGGCAGATCTTTCTGAAGATGCCTTACTCTACGTAATCGTTGCCAGCACCTCCCAAAGTTCTGCCAATAGTGCTCTGCAAAGTAATGGTGTAAATATGACGAATGTTCATTATATAAACGCACCCAGCGATTCCTATTGGGTGCGAGATTATGGGCCATGGACCATCTTCGATGACGAAGGCGAAATGCACCTGGTGGATTTCAATTACAACCGTCCCCGACCCAACGATAACGCCATCCCTACAGTAATAGCTAACTATCTTGAAACTAATCTTTACGATTTGGATATAACTCATACCGGCGGTAACATCATGACCGATGGCATGGGTAAAGCCATGAGTACAGAGCTGGTTCTTTCCGAAAACAGCAGCCTTAGCCAGAATCAGATCAATCAACGCTTCAGCGACTATCTGGGAATTTCTGAATACCAGATTTATACAGATCCTACCAGCACCTATATCGACCACATCGATTGTTGGGCAAAGCTATTGGATGTAGATAAAGTTATGATAAGACGTGTCCCTTCCGGACATACTCAGTTTACGGCGATAGAAGCATCTGTATCGCAATGGCAGGCAAAAACCAGTTCATACGGAACCCCATATCGCATCTTCCGAGTGGACACTCCCAACGATGAACCATACACCAATGCCTTCATCATGAATGGTAAAATCTACGTTCCCCAAATGGGCACTGCCAATGATGCTGCCGCCCTATCAGCCTATCAAAACGCCATGCCCGGCTTTGAGGTGAGCGGATATACTTATGCCAGCTATGCATCCACCGATGCTCTTCACTGCAGAGTAAATACCATCTTTGACGAACAGATGATCTCCGTGCGCCATACTCCTCCCGAAAATCTGATGGCTTATACGGATTACACTATCAGCGTAGAGATTGACCACCTTAATCCGCTGGATCCTATCGGCAGCTTTATCAAATGGAGTACCTCTCCCGAGGGTCCTTGGAACCTGAAACCTCTCATAGCAGTTGATTACAACACCTGGAGCACCCCTCTCTCTATTCCCGCCGTAGAAAACCTCTACTATTACATCCATACTCAGGATAACAGCGGAAGAATCACCAAATTACCGCTCTGTGCGGAACTCGACCCCTTCGTGATCCCGGTTCAACAAAATCCAGCTCTGCCATCTTGGCCTACTGTTACCTATTCCAATCCCCCTGCCACGGTTCATGCTGTGGTTAGTGTGATGGGAAATCCCGCTCAAGTTGGCGATCTTGTTGGTGCTTTCGTGGGTGAAGAGTGTCGTGGCACCGCTTTAGTGTATATGAGCCGCAATACAATGGTAAGCATTCAAATCCAACTTGCAGAATCCGGCGAATCGGTATCCTTCAAGGTTTTCAGCCAGGCTGATGGCAAAATCTACGATAGCGATTTGCAAGTAAATCCCTCAATCGGGGAATCCTTGGGCATCGAAGCGCCACTGGACATCATCTGCGCACTTGCCGAACCGATTGTAGCCATTACTATGCAGGAAAATCAATTCTCTCTGAGCTGGAACGAAATCCCAAACGCTGCCGCCTACCAAATCTTGGTATCGGATAATCCCTATAGCGGGTTCAGTGTTCTGCACCAAACGGTGAACAGCCACATAAGTCTGCCAATTGACAGCGATCGAATATTCTTTAAAGTGTTAGCCCTAAAAGAAAACCCGACAAAACGTAACTAATCCTCAATATAGCATAGAAGGGCGGATTGATCTCCGCCCTTTTTTTCCCAGTATTTCAAACATGCTTTATCATAGTTTTAAGCCGACATTCTCATCTATTTGCATAAGGATCTCGGGATGAAGTATAGGTAAGCATAGTTTTATGCATCAGGGAATGGCAAACGAAAAGACTATGAGTAAACATAACTTTCTGCATTAGGATAGTTAACTCCAGCTTGGCGTTTCATAATGCGGAAGTATGCAGAATCTACAATAAGGTTTCAAGCTG
>JAJBBD010000100.1 GCA_020532355.1 Candidatus Cloacimonadota bacterium
ACGCACGATCTTGTGGATCTTTTTCATTGCCAGTTACACGGCGAGGTCGCGCTCGACATCGTGAATGTCGTACGAGAGCTTATTCTGCGTGACGGCGTCTCCATCTACGATGAGCAACAGCATCGGGGGACGCTGCGCCATTTAGTCGTTCGGGAAGGTTTTTCTTCTAAGCAGTTGATGCTTATTTTTGTCGTGAATGATAAAGAGGCGGACGATGTGATCCGCTCCTGGATCCCTCTCTTAAAAAGGGTCGTGCAGAAGCGTGGCATGGCCCTCCAAAGTGTTTGGATAAATGACATGGATACGAAGGGCAATCGAATTCTGTCTTCGAATTACCGCTTGTCAGAGGGCGAGGAATCGATTACGGAGACGATAAATGGTGTGAGCTATAACATTTCACCGGATAGTTTTTTCCAGGTAAATCCCATCCAAGCGGCGGTCCTTTTTGACCAGGTGGTCAAGATGGCGGCTTTGCAGCCTGATGAAAAGGTGCTCGATCTTTATTCGGGTGTGGGGGCGCTCGCATTACAGTTAGCCAGTGCCGCTCAAAATGATCCTTCGATTTCAATTACGGGGGTCGATTTAGTGCCCCTGGCGATTCTTGACGCGAAGGAGAATGCCAGGATAAATAATCTTAAGAAGCTGCACTTTATCGCTGAGGACGCGACTTCTTGGCTGAACGATTATGAAAATGACCCTGACAAAAAGCCTTTCGATGTCATTGTGGTGGATCCTCCGAGGAAGGGATTGGACCCGGAAGCGATTGATGTGATGAATCGTTCGGGGGCCAAAAGGATCGTCTATGTGAGCTGTAATCCTTCGACCTTAGCGCGTGACCTCAGTTTATTAAGTGACATGTATTCGGTATCTCGGGTGCAGCCTGTGGATATGTTTCCGAGGACGATGCATGTGGAGACGGTAGTATTGATGTCAAGAAATGGCTGAAAAGCCTTGAAATCAAGGGATTAAAAGACTGGTGAGTTCGTGAAAATGAGTGTCAAGAAAGCATGCTAATAAAAAATGGAGTCTGGAAAGGTATGGTTGTGTGTACAGGTTAGATAACAGGTATTTTTTCGCTCTTGAGACTGTACGTTAGATGTTTTTTGCTGCTGAGACAGTGAAATGGATGTTTTTTGAGGTGGAGCGTGTGGAGTAGATGTTATGAAAGCAAAAATAGGATTTGCAAGCGAGGAAAATTATGAATGTATATAATTTTTGGAAAGCCGTGCTGACGCAAGACGAGCAGACACTTAGGATGTACTTTCATGAAGACGCTTCTGTTAATTGGCATTGTACCAATGAGCACTTCAGTGTTGATGAGTTTTTAATTGCTAACTGTGAATATCCCGGTGATTGGGATGGGAAGGTTGAACGACTTGAAGTGCTGGATGACTTGCTCATAACGGTAACAAAGGTGTACTCTAAAGACAGGAGTGCACATTTTCATGTGGTATCGTTCATAAGAATAGCAGACGATAAAATCATTTCAATGGATGAGTATTGGGCAGATGATGACGTTGCTCCCCAATGGAGATTAGATAAACACATCGGCACGACGATCAAGTGCCAAGATTAAATTAATCAATAAAACTCCTAACAGAACATCAACCATCTGTCTGTTACCCATCAATCCTCACACAAGTACCCGTCTTGAAGGTCACCTCGATTGTTTCGTCGAGTACCAGTATTTTATCTACAAACTGTCTGACCAGTTTGTCTTCAAATTCTAAAGTCTCTACGTCCTGGGTTTGGATAAACTGCTCAATAGATTGTAGATTTTTCTTATGATTTTCTTTGCCGGCTTCTTCTTGAAGAACTCTTTCTTTCTCATCTTTTAGGGCGTAAATCTTTTCTGCCAAATCGTTGTACTCTTCTTTTGAGGAAGTGCGGGCGATAAGTTGAAGTTGAAGCTGATCCAACTCTTCCTCGATATCGAACAGGGAGCGACTGTTTTTTGCCCCCATGCCTTCTTCAATTGCTAGCATCAAACGGTTCAAGAATTCTTTCTTATCGGTAAGCATTTTCTTGAAGGAGGTCATGGTTGTGAGAATAAGATCATCTTCAGGAAGAGTCCTTGCGGTGCACTTAGTACCTCTATTTTCCAGCCGACTGACGCATCGCCAGACAATTGACTTTTTGCCTCGGTTGTTCCAATGAACCCGGCGAAAGATATCACCACAGTTTCCACAGACTACAATATTAGAAAAGCAATTGTTGGAGCTGTAGCTTCTTTTCACGCCGTTTTTACCTCGTTTTCCGCTTTGCCTTCGGAGCATTTCTTCCTGTACAGCATAAAAAATATTTTTGGGGATGATCGCTTCGTGATGATCTTCTACATAGTATTGGGGCACTTCACCTGTATTCTTAACTCTGTGTTTACTTAAAAAATCTACAGTGTAGGTTTTTTGTAAGAGGGCATCGCCTATGTATTTTTCATTTTGCAGGATTTTTCGAATGGTTGTATCATACCATTTTGTCTTTCCAGCACCCGTTAAAATGCCATCTTTTTCTAAGTTTTTAGCAATCGCATAGGGGGACTGTCCTTCCAAATACTCCCGATAAATACGGCGGATAATTTCTGCTTCTTCAGGAATGATGATGAGTCCTCCTTCTTCGTCTTTTCCATAACCCAAAAAACGATTATGGTTCACGAGGACTTTTCCTTGTTGGTAGCGGTATTGGAGCCCTAGTTTGACATTTTGTGAAAGGGACTGACTTTCCTGCTGAGCTAGGGAAGCCATGATAGTCAGAAGGACTTCTCCCTTAGAGTCCATGGTGTTAATAGACTCTTTCTCGAAATAGACGGGAATGTTCTTCTCCTTAAGCTTTCGGATGTAGCGAAGGCAGTCTAATGTGTTTCGGGCAAAGCGGGAGATGGATTTAGTAATGATGAAATCGATTTTTCCATCCATCGCATCCTCAATCATCCGTAGAAATTCCAGACGTTCTTTTGTACGGGTGCCGGATATTCCATCGTCGGCATAAATCCCGGCAAGAGTCCATCCTTCATGGTCGTTAATGTAGTCAGTATAGTGATTTATCTGTGCATCGTAGCTTAGGTTTTGCTCTTCCGTCTCCGTAGAGACACGACAGTAGGCTGCCACTCGGAGCTTTTCTTTTTCTCTGGATGAGTGATGCCTCTGTGGTTTTGCAGGTATGATCATCACGTTATTCTTTTTCATGTACTACCTCAATTCTTTCGTAAATAAGTGCCGCTTGCTCGTAGGGATCTTTTTTGCTCGCAGGCACCAGCGCTAGGTTAAATTTGGGAACTTTGTAAACAATTGGTTCCTTTTTGGTCTTTCTTGGTTTACTTCTTTGCTTAAGTTTTTTCTGTACGGCATGAAAACAATCGTTTTTAATAATTTGCGGATAGATACCTTGCCCCAGATAAATGGGATTTGATAGCATGCGTTTAATGGTGGGATGGGCAAAGCTTATTCCGGCTTTATTCCCCGCCTTTTGTAAGGAAGAAAGCTCTAAATAAGCTTGGTATAAGTTTTTTAGCACTCTTGCCTCATCCTCTTGGATGACGATCTTTCCGTTTTTGTAGCAGTAAGCATAAGGAACGGTTCGCATGTTAGAGAGCCTCCTTTAATATCAGTCCACATTTCAGGTAAAAGATGATGGTGGTTCTTTCATAAACCTCGGCGCTATCTATGAATCTCTCCCATATATCCTCATCAAAATCAGTGATCGATTCCTTCTTCTTTGCAAGCAGAAAGAGATCTTCCAATGCCGCTTGTTTTTCGTGAGTCTTTTTTCTCGTTTTTCTGAGTGTTTCCAATTCATTGGTTTTTCTCAGATGCTCTTGGAGCAATTCGGCTTTGACTTTTTGGAAGTTTTTCTCATTTAACAGCCCCTTTCCTTTTAACTCATCCGTGGCTTGAAGCTGTCCTGCGATATCTTGAAGATACATTTGTAATTCATTGATTTTTTCTTCTGCCTTTTGCTCCACTTCTTCCGCTTTAAGCTCAAGGAGAGGGCTTAAGATTTGTTCACTGGCGAACATTAGCTTATTTAGCATCGTGAGGAATGCCCACTGAATTTTTTGTTCTGCGATAGATGGCTGTGTGCAATGATCTTTTGATTTCAGATGCTCACTACAAGTCCAGTGAATGCTGGAATACTCTCCGCTGTAGTGGATTCTTCTTTTAAGATTTGCACCGCATTTTGCACAGCGGAGCATCCCGGTAAACGGATAGGTCTTATTACGCTGATTCTTTGTCTTTCTTCTCGCTTCAATTCTTTTTTGCGCTTGGTTAAAAAGCGTATCATTCACTATGGCCGGATGATGATTTTTTATGAGATATTGTGCTTTTTCGCCCTGGTTTCGATGTCTGCGAAAATGCTCATCGGTATAGGTCTTTTGACACAAAAGATCTCCGGTGTAGAATTCGTTTTTCAAAATTCCAAGGATAGTAGAATCCGACCAAGCTCTATTTCGAGGTGAAGGGATGCTTTGCTGGTTTAGCTCTTTTGCAATACGAAAGCTGCCTTTTCCATTAATACTTAATTGGTAGATGGTATGAACAATCTCCGCTTCTTTGGGAACAACCTTGATTTCGTTATCTACATAACAGTACCCATAAGGTAAATAGCCGGGAAGATAGGTGCCATTTTTAAACTTTTTCTCAATAGACCACTTGATATTTTGAGAAGTGGATCGGCTTTCATCTTCAGCAAGACTTGCCACAATGGAAAGGATCAATTCACTTTCCAACGAAGAAGTATCGATATTTTCTTTTTCAAATCTGACAAATACACCGAGTTTGGTTAGCTCTCGGATGAGCGTTAAGGTATCCACCGTATTCCTTGCAAAACGAGATAAGGACTTGGCTAAGATGAGATCAATTTTCCCGGAACGTGCATCCGCCATCATTTCTTTTAGTCCGAACCTGCGATCTGTCTTCGTCCCACTGATGCCTTCGTCCGAGTAAATTCCTACAAACGTCCAGGAAGGATTGGCTTGAATTAAGGATTGATAATGCTTCTTTTGGGCTTGAAAGCTATCCAGCTGATCCGGACTGTCTGTAGATACTCGGACATAGGCACAGACACGAAGAATCTTTATTTTGGACACGCTTTGTTCTATTTTCTTAATCACTGTCTCAACCTCCTTTCGTCACTGTATGTTTGCTCTAAAAGCCACGAATAGCAAGGCTTTTAGGCCATATCTCTGCTAAATAGGGAGGAAATTGTTGTCGGATATTTTCCTCGATCGTTTCCTCTTCTTCATCAGAAATTAGGCCGATATTCTTCATTTCTAGAACAAGATGAATAGCCCTTCGATAGTCCAGTTCTGCCTGTATTTGTTCGTGGGAAAGCGGGTTCTTATTCATAGAAGACCTCCGCTTTTTCTTTCAGCCACTTTTTTGCACAGGATTTGCAATAGACACAGGTTGTATGAAGATCGGTATCTTCCTCTTTCAAAACGTCACTCAGGTTCACCTGGATTTCTTTTCCGCATTTAGGGCAAATGGAGTAGACGTTTTTATCAGATAGGCGGGTGATAACCTTACTGTTTTCTGAAAGCGTCAATTTGGTATAAAACATGATCTGTCCTCCGTTTTTTTGTGATAGGGAAAACTCCCTTCACTTCCCCCTTGGACAGATCAGCTGTTTTTGGGCAATTAATCTTTCTGATAAAACGGACAAGTGAAGCTGTCCGCATCAAGTTTTAGGCCTTTAGCCCATTTTGGTGTTCGGCTCATCTGGTCGCACACAGCCTGTACCGACATGCGAGGATCAGCTTCAATCACGATCTCATCGTGAACATGCATGACAATGTCGGAGTATTTAAAAGTCATAAGGGCATTGCATAAGATGTCCCTAGAAATAGCCTGCACGATGTTTTCGACAAGCTTCGCGCCGTAGGTTTCAATTCGCTCCCAGTGCTTACCCGCGCCTACGCCTTCGTAAGTGATGGACTCACCGCCGAAGCGGTTTTCTTCAATGCGGGGTTTTGCATAGAAAAGCTCTCGACCGGACGGAAGGGTGATAATGAGCATGCCGGACTCATAGCGAAAGCGGATATTTTTTACTTCCTTTTTCCTCGATCGCTCTCTCACGGTAGATATAGCCGCACGGTCAAGGTCCTGCCAGAGCATGACAATATTAGGGTTCGTCGCACGCCAGGCACTTACCAGGTTCGGCAGTTCCTCCTCCGAAAGCCCCATCTCAAGGGCACCCATTGCTTTTAAGGCTCCGACTGAGCCGCCGTAGCCGCAGGCGAGTTCCGCTATTTTCCCTTTTTGCCTGAGATGGGCATTTACTCCGTGCTTTTCTACAGGAACGCCGAACATCTCACTTGCCGACCTGCAGTAGATATCGCCACCTTCAGAGAAAAGTGCCATCCGCCATGTTTCTTCCGCCAGCCAAGCTAAAACTCTTGCTTCAATGGCCGAGTAGTCAGCGACAAGAAAGATGCGTCCTTTTTTCGGGATAAAGGCGGTGCGGATAAGTTCCGATAAGACTTGCGGGATGGAGTCAAAGAGCAGGTCTAGGGATTCAAGGTCACCATCTTTGACAAGCTTTCTTGCAAGCTCCAAATCTTCCATCTTGTTTCTTGGGAGATTTTGAACTTGAATGAGCCTTCCTGAAAAGCGACCAGTGCGGTTGGCTCCATAGAATTGCAAAAGTCCTCTCGCACGGTCGTCACGACAGACGCAGTCACTCATC
>JAJBBD010000101.1 GCA_020532355.1 Candidatus Cloacimonadota bacterium
AAGCAAACCGAAAGCTCTCGTGAGCGCAAACGGAAAATAAACCCATGGCATTTACAACAAATCCAAAACGAGATAGATGATAAACAAACAGAGTTAATAATTCAAAATCAGCGTAGGGAGGTTATTCACAAGCTACTTGCAGAATCTGAAACATACACAAATTCGGCCAGGGTCAGAGATCTGAATGAAGAGAATCAAAGCTTGGAAGATTCTATCAATCAGTTAGTCGCAGAAATCTCTTCTTTGGAAGATAGGTATTTGGAATTAGCTTGCGATGAATAGAAGAATTGGTTTTACAACTACATTACCAGTTGAAGTACTGTATGCTGCTGGCCATATCCCCGTAGACCTTAACAACATCTTCTTGATGCAAGATTCTGCCAAACATATTCATGATGCCGAACTGAAAGGTTTTCCCCGCAGCTTATGCTCGTGGATAAAGGGTAATTATTCTGTAGCTCTCAATTCAAATCTTGATGAAGTTATTGGAATTGTGCAGGGAGATTGTTCGAATTCGAATTCTTTATTAGAAATGATATCTGAAGAGGGCATACCCATTTGGCGTTTTTCTTTTCCTTTTGATCGTAAGTATAAAGCATTGAATCGCGAGATATCTAAACTGGAAGAGCATTTAGGGGTAACTCGTAAACAGAGTATGCAAGCTAAGGCTTGGCTAGATTCAATACGAATCAAATTGATTAAGCTAGACAAATTCACCTATCAAGATCGAAAGGTTTCTGGAAGAGATAATCATCTCTGGTTGGTAAACTCATCAGATTTTCAGGGTGATCCCGTACGCTTTGAAAAGGAGTTGGATGAGTATCTATATTTAGCAGAGCAGAAAGAGCCCTTATCTACGCAGATTCGTTTAGGATACGTAGGTGTGCCACCCATTTTCAGAAACATGTACGATACGATTTTACAATTAGGAGGCGATGTTGTTTACAACGAGGTTCAACGTCAGTTCTCTATGCCGCATCTTAAGGAAGACATCGTAGAGCAATATCTTGTTTATACTTATCCATATAGTGTTCTGGGCAGATTAGCAGATATTAAAGAGCAGATTGCGCTCAGAAAAATTGATGCCATTATAGGCTACACTCAAGCTTTTTGCCATCTTCAAATCGATAATCTTCTCATTAAGAAACATATAGATTTACCATTTCTAAATCTTGAAGGTGAAATGCCAGAAGAACTTGATTCTCGCACTTTGTTGCGTTTGGAAAGCTTTTTTGAGGTTCATTCATGAGAATAGCTCTAGGTATGAGTGGCGGAATTGATAGCACAATGACAGCCTTGATACTTAAAGAACAGGGGCATGAGGTTATTGGTGTTACCATGACAAAGTGGAGCTCATCTAGCGGGATTACATCGAAAGACAAAAGAGGTTGTTTCGGACCATCTGAGCCTGAATCGATTGAGGCAGCCAAAAGAAGTGCAAAGGCATTGGGCATAGAGCACCATCTTATTCATCTGGAAACCGAATTCAAAGAATATGTTTTAAGCTATTATACAGATACATATATAAAGGGGAAAACGCCAAATCCTTGTGTAGTGTGCAATCAAAGAGTAAAGTTTGGAGAACTCATCAGAAAGACTCAAGGTTTAGGCATAAATTTTGAGCATTTTGCCACAGGTCATTATGCTCGCGTGCAATACTGTGAAGACAGCAAACGATGGCAATTACTTCGCGCAAAGGATCTTCGTAAAGATCAATCTTATTTTCTTAGCATGCTTTCTCAAGAACAACTGGCACTGTGTATGTTTCCCTTAGGTGAATATCATAAAGAAGAATTAAAGGAGTTTGCCCGCGAAAGAGGCTACGATTATCTAATAAAAAAGAAGGAAAGCCAAGATTTTTTAGAAAGCATAGATAATAGTCCTTTATTTGCAGGGAAATCATACTCTAAAGGCGAGTTTGTAGATAAAAACGGTAAAGTGCTTGGCTACCATAACGGATTGCCCTACTATACAATTGGTCAGAGAAAAGGTCTTGGCTTAGCTGGTTTTGCTAAAGCACAATATGTTATTGCCATCGATTACGAGCAAAACCAAATAGTTATTGGAGAGGAATCCGATCTGTTTTGTGATTCATTGTATGTAGAAGGTCTTAATTGGGTATCAATAACCGAGCCAAGAAGCTTTTTGGAGTGTAAAGCCAAGATACGTTTGGCTCACAGTCCTCAGTTATGTAGTGTTCAAAAGCAGAAGGAAGATCTTTACAGGGTAATGTTTCGCGAGCCTGTTGCATCTATTACTCCTGGTCAAGTAATTGCTTTTTATGAGGGAGACATGTTATTGGGGGCTGGTTTTATTCGGTAATCCTATACCAGTTATTCCCATTCGATGGTTGATGGCGGTTTGGAGCTGATATCATAAACAACTCGAGATATACCTTTCACTTCGTTACATATCCGGTTAGACACATGAGTAAGAAAGTCAAACGGAAGCTTAGAAACCTCAGCAGTCATGCCATCCACACTATTAACAGCCCTTAGGGCGCATACCTGTTCATAAGTACGTTCATCTCCCATCACACCTACACTTTGAATGGGTAGTAATACGGCGAATGCCTGCCAAGTACAGTTATACAGATTCCACTTAATCAGTTCTTCAATGAAGATTTCATCTGCAATCTGTAATAATTGGATATTGTGGTGATTTACAGCTCCTAAAATGCGCACCGCCAAGCCGGGTCCTGGGAACGGATGGCGCTGAACCAGTTCTGATGGTAGATTCAATTCTGCACCAACTTGTCTCACTTCATCCTTAAAAAGCTCACGTAAGGGTTCTACTAATCCTAGCTTCATTTTTTGAGGAAGTCCCCCAACATTGTGATGACTTTTAATGGTAACTGATGGCCCTATAAACGATACGCTTTCAATTACATCCGGATATAGAGTTCCTTGTGCCAGCCATTTTGCATCTGGATATTTTGTCGCTTCTTGCTCGAAAACATCGATAAAGGTAGCTCCAATTATTTTGCGTTTTTGCTCTGGATCAACAATGCCAGATAGCTTAGTAATAAACAAATCTGCCGCATCTACAAATTCAATATTCAGATCAGGATACACACGGAACATTTCTTTTACTCGGCCTGCTTCTTGATATCTCATAAGTCCGGTATCTACAAAGATTGGTATTAACCTATCACCAATTGCTTTGTGTATCAAAGCGGCTGTTACCGATGAATCTACTCCTCCGCTCAAACCAAGTATAACTCTATCATTCTTTACTAAGGTACGAATTTTTGTGATAGCATCATTTACAAATGATCTGGCATTCCAACTTGGTTTTAACCCAGTAATATTGAACAAAAAATTCGATAGAATCTGTATTCCACAAAGGCTGTGATGTACCTCAGGGTGAAACTGCAAGGCATAAATTGGTTTTGTTTTGTGTTTTATTGCAGCATAATCGGAGTTTTCGGTTGAAGCAAGAGCTTCTAGGTATGGGGATAATTCTTCAATTTTATCGGCATGACTCATCCATACCTGCGAATCATCTAATACTCCCTCAAATAATGGATCCTGGACAAGTGCTTTAAGATGAGCTTTGCCATATTCACGTTTGGCAGCTGGCTCAATGCTTGCTCCCAGATGATTTGCCACCAATTGCATTCCATAACAAATGCCCAAAATTGGGATGGGTAGATTCCATATATCGGCATCTGGTTTCGGCGCATTCGCTTGGTCTATAGAATATGGACTACCAGATAGGATTAGGGCATCAGCTCGCATTTCGCAAATTCTCTTACTGTCGATATTGAAGGCATGAATCTCGCAGTACACGCCTGCCTCACGAATCTTCCGCGCAATTAATTGAGTATACTGGGAACCAAAATCCAAAATCAAAACAAGGTTATGCATCTGTTGTCTTCCTTATACAAAGGGATTATTATGTTTTTCTAAACCGATAGAAGTTCGCGGACCGTGTCCGGGAAAAACAACTGTATCATCTGGCAAAACGAATAGTTTTTGCACAATTGATTGTTTTATCTGTTCATAGCTACCGCCCGGGAAATCCGTTCGCCCAATACTCATTTCAAAGAGGGTGTCTCCGGAAATTAGAAATTTGTTTATATACAAACATATGCCCCCTTTAGTATGCCCAGGTGTATGAATAACTCTAATCTTATGCTTACCCATATTAATTACATTGCCATCTTTCAGTAAGATATCGGCTGTTGTAGTGGGTATGGGAGTACCCATATACTCACTGAGGTTTTTTTTGTTATCTGCCAACATAATTGCATCATCGGCATGGATAGCAACCGGACACTCAAAGATGTTTTTGAAGTAAGCTATGCCTCCAATGTGGTCTCCATGCCCATGGGTTATAACGATGCTATGTATCTTAAGTTGCTTTTCCCTGATTGTATCGGCAAGTTGTACCGATGGGGCAGAGGGATCAATCAAAATACCATCTAAGCTATTTTCATCCCACAACAACCAAGTATTAGTCTGATATACGGGCAACAGAATAAATGATTCAATTTTTATCATATCAAATACCTTATCCTAATCGAATGATATTCTAAATTTTCTTGCAGATTCGTAATCAATCTTTTGGCAAGCATATTCGTAGATTTGTTTATAATTATTCATAATTACAGTACCGCTTTTGGGTGCCTTGGGATGATAATACCAAAATATTCCCAATACTGTATCCAGAATGGAGGCGTCTAATTTTGTTGTGCTTACAATACCCAAGGGACCGGTATATTCTTTAGCCTTCAGATATATCTTTGCCCCCAGTTCTTCCAGTTTATCGTTCTCGTTTTCATCTCTTCCAATTATGAGCTTGGTTTTGGCATCAATGCGAAAATGCCTACCGTACTTAAGGAGTGCCATATTTAGAGTATCAAGTTGATTATGTTGCATAAGATCTTTAAGACGTAGCGAATAGTTTTTATCGGTAAGCAGACATCCTCCGGCAGGAGCAGGATATTCTAATATTTGCAGTTCTTTTGCTAATTCAAGCTGTCGATACCGACCGCGCCCTGAAAAATCAAGCATATCATTGCGATCAATCCAGTTCTCTATGATGGGTTTAGTATCTCTAAGTAATTTTTGGGATAGTGGCCTAACAATCAGATCCCGGTATCCGCTTAGTTTTGCCACTCTATTCATAGCATCCTTGCGTTGGCTCATTGGTCTTTGTCCTAAAACTTCTCCGGTTACAATATAATGTGCATCCAGTTCCTTCAACATATTTCCGGCAATACGAATCATTAGAGCATGACAATCAATGCAAGGATTCATGTTTTTGCCAAATATAGTGCCAGGCTCTTGCATCATTTCCAAGTGTTCTACCGATATATCCCTCACCACTAAATCTATATCATTTGCCCGAGCCGATTCAATTGCTCTTTCTATTGGCATATAAGGCGTAAGAAAGCAAAGCGGATAAATCCGATATCCGGCTTTTTGCATCCATTTAACGGCGAGAATGCTATCTAATCCACCGGAGAATAAGGCAATTGCTGCATAAGGAGACTTGAATTTCTTTATCATCTGAAACTAAGCATTTATAGCTAGGCTATCTGTCAAGGCTTTTGCCTTAGCTACGCCTTTCCATCACCCTTGTAGTTATAAAGAGTAAGTGAAATCTGCAATTCCGCACAACAAAATCTACAAATCGAGGGAATGTTTACGTAGTTATGTTTTAATAATCGATAGTTTTATTGCTATTTCACAACTATATTGTTAGTCTATGAAGCGCCATTCTCATTTTTGGGAGGCGGAAGCTGAGATGGTTAGATTCTCTTGCCATAAAGGTCGCAGGTCATTTCATAAAGAAAACCTTCTACATCCTTCCGGAGACATCCCATTAAACTCTCCCATTTTAAAAGTCAAACTTCTCAATACAATATAAATACATCTAAACTTTCGCCGAATTGCCAAATAGATTATTCTTGTAGGAAAAATTCTAATGGGCTTGTGCTTTTCTCATT
>JAJBBD010000102.1 GCA_020532355.1 Candidatus Cloacimonadota bacterium
AACAATCAGGGCTTTGCCATGGCATCTACCTTAGGTAAAGATCTTACCGCACAAGGTGAACGCTATAGCATATTTACTTATACGCTTTTTACGAAAATAACTTCAGATATGTACGATTTTCCAGATCTAATGAACAATGTGCGAACCGAAGTAGAAAGCTACACTTCAGAAGCCCAAAAACCCCATTGGCAAAGTAATCTACAAGCTCCATTTACTTTTTGGGAGCCTACCCAAGCCTTGAAATTCCGGTTTCGTTTGCCCTCATATCGAGGATTGGATGGTGGAGGAAGCTATAACTTCTAATAATAGTCTCTAAAAAAAGAAAGCGGTTCGCTGAGCCGCTTTTTTGTATTCAATACAATCCTCTTTTTCTTCATTAGATTACATCAGAATTAGCGATGCTTCAAGTTTCTATACTCCCTTATTAGCCGATAATCACTGGACGAACCTCGCTTAAACTCAGCATAAAGGAATGGGTATTAGTCCAGTCCTTTAGTATCCACATAAAGATTGTTGAATAAATGGGGCATGGGGTAAAGACCCATACTGCAATGTTAGTGGATGTAAAACTATATCACATATTTCCTTTCTGGCATTATATTGGAACAAGATTAGAGACAAAACATGAGCCGGATACTTACTATTGACATGCTAAGCATAAGTTTGAAAGATGCTTATAAGTTTACTTCGGCCCAAACCCCTAGGCTAAAGATGCGGGTGCCATCGTCCCTTTTACGATCGCTGTTCACTTCGAAACTGGATGTAAGCCCTCCCCTAATGTTGCGGTCAAACTGGTAGGTAGCGCTTGGCGTTATTGTTAAACGAGAAGTATCTCTATCTACTTGTGAGTTATCTCGTCCCTGAGTAACATCTTTGCCTTTATCATAGTTAAATCCTATTGATGATGAAAGCTGGTTGCTAATATGGATTTTCTTTCCGGTAAAAGGAATGGTAAATCCTTTGCCTGCCGTAAAACTATATGTTAGGTTACCGTTAAGGGTTATTGTATCGCTTGTCTTTACGATGTTGTAAGAATCCATATCTGTAATGTTTTCGGTTTTAGAAACCGATACGCTTAAATTGGTATTCAGTTTATTGAAAACATTACCATTAAATCCCAATAAGGGGCTAAGCGCAATAGTGGAAGATTCTTGCTTAGGTTTTACCCAATCTATATCACCACTGGCTCGAGTTGTATATTGAAATCCGGTATTTAACCTGGCACCTTGAAGATATTTGGAGATACCCAACCAGGGCTCCCAATTCATCAAGCTGAGCGTAATATCTGGAAATGTTGTGGATTTGTTTTGCTGGCTTGCCGCTGAATAGCGCCGGTTGAAACTGTGTGCAAAGCTTATACTGCTATCCAAGTTTCTACCTAAAAAGATTCCAGAGGAAACGGTAATAGTATTGTCATTACCAATTGCATCCAAGTAGTCTGAGGGCATAGAATGGGGAAGGCCAAGTCTGAAAGCGAAATTCGGCAAATCGTTCTTTCGAGTGTAATTCATGGCATAACCGTTTTGGTATGATGCAGTAATATTCTTCAATCGGGCAAGATACTCTATGGCAGTAATAAAGGGGTTAAAGCCTGGTCCTTTGTCCTCATCCTTACTGTCTGTTGTTGGTTCTTTTTCTGGATCAGTAATTGGGGGAAGATCGTTTTCTTTCTCGTCTGGTAGAGGTTCCTCATCCTTAATGTCGTCTTTTTTTAAGGGTTCGGCATCATCATCTTTTGATTCAGAGTCCTTTTTGTCAGGCTCTTTTTCCAGTTCGGCTAAACGGCGCTTTTCCTCTTCGATACGCTTTAATTCCTCTTCACGTCGTTTTTCTTCCTCTTCTTTTTGCGACGCATCCTGATCGGAAAGAAACTTTTCCATCTCCTCTTTGCTCATTGTTTCTTCGAGCTGTTTCAACTCCTCGTCGCTTAACTTATCATTAGTCTCATCAGGCTTACCACTGCCCTTCGTATCTAAGCGGTTCTCATTCAATTTTTGAGCCCAAGAGCTAAGCAGCGTAGAATTCATCAATGAGATATTCGTGCGAATGCTACGATTTGTATTTCCATCACTTTGATATGTTTCTACCTGCTCTCCATCTACGTTTTCGTAGTATTTTCGCATCATGTCGGTGTAGCGAGCACTTACGTTTGTGGTTAAGTTGAATACTCTGGGGAAAAAAGCGGGATTGTAGTTTAAGCCCAAATCTTGAACAAACTCTGTTTGTTTGCCTATTTTTATGCCACCGAGATAGTTATTTTGCATGAGATCTCGCTTAGTGTTTAAGCGAGCAGTGAGGTTAATATCGCTTGTAAATGGCCAAGTAATATTGTTGTCGCTAGTAAACAAGCGAGTGGGGACAGTGTAAGGTGTTTCGTGCCAATCATACTCTCCATCCCGCAATTCCCAATTCCAGCTTTTGGGTTCATTGTTGTTTATGGTAAAGCTATTGGTAAAAGCGGTGGGTAAATATCCCAAACGATAGTTTCCAATCAGTCGGAAGCTAGTTTTATCTTGCGGTATATTGAGGTTGTATCCCATTGTTCCGCGCCATGAGAGGGTAGTATCTACTCGTGTTGCACTATGATTGTATCTTTGCTCCATGTTTCCGGATAAAGTAAGTTTGCCCAGAGTATACTCTAAGATTTTGCTTTTTGGAGTATTACGCATGCTATAACCAAAATCGGCATAATAAACTAAGGCTTCTGTATTTTCACGTTCTTTTTGTTGGGGATCGGGGATATTTGCCACCAGGAGGTCGGAGTTTGCGCGATATCGGGGGGTTCCGGTTGAGTAATTGCGACGCAAGGTTAGCGGAATATCCAATCCCCACGTACTTGGGAAGAATTTGTTGATGAAGTATTTATTGAGGATATTAAGGCTTTGAGTTTTTGTATATGTATTGGTTCTTCCTCGCTGAATATTGGGATTGAAATTCTCGCTTTTAGATTCAAATACTACATCTAAAGTGGAAAAATCGGCAAATTTGGAATTTACCGATATTCGTTGGGCTATGCCAATATCTTGATATGGATTTGCAACTCGCATATCGTTAAAATAGACCGTGCCAGTAAAAGGAGCTGTTTGAGAATCAGTGATTGGGTTTATTACGCCCAAACACAACTCTCGGATAGTAGTTAGCGTAGGTTTACCTCTGTAGAAATATGTTATGTCGCCAACCACTAACGTGTCGGATATGGCACCAGGATTCATTTCTTTTAGGGCAGTTATTTCCTGTAGGCTGTAATCCAGTTCAATCCATCGGTTAGAGTCCATTTTGCTCATATATTCTACAACTGGAACTCTTTGGGTAATCTGATAGTAATTTGTTGAATCCGCACCAATACGGAAGAACACTTCTACATCCTCAAGATTTGATCCTGTCGCTAGTTCTGGATATACCCAATAGCGCATAGATTCGTATGGCAATAGATTATATGAGTCAATCATACGTTGTCTTAATATAACCTGATTGTTGCTTTGTAGATTGGTAATTTCCAAAGATAATGCCGCTTCGGAAGTTTCTCTGTGATCTTCGATATATACAGTGCCTGGGGGAGAGCTGTAATGGTTAGAGTTCTTCTGGTTATTTACAATGCCCGACAAGTAGTTTGTATTGTGTGCGGCTAACTCTGCTTCACTAAGAATTCTGCCGTCGATATCGCGGACAAAAAAATCCTGCCATTTGTTTCCGATAACCGAAGCATCTGCTATGTACACACGCGCAGGGGTATCACATTGTAACCATATACGGGCAAAAGAAATTTTCTTTAAAGAAGGTTGAATACCAGTGCTGGAGTTGGTAACTATGGTATAGTGTTCGGGATCTGTAAGAGGTATGCGATACAATACCCAACCATCATGATTCTGTCCGGTTGTATCAGCGAGAGAGATGCTATAGCTAAAATAACGGTCAAGCTGATTCAACGCTCCATTGCCATCTAGGTCTTCTGTATCTAAAACCCGATTTCCTTCGGTACCGTTTATCTCGGGATAGTCTCCATTATGATCTATACTGGGGTCTGCTAAATCGAAGGGATCGTGTCCAGGTTCCCCATACGGAATGCCATCCAAACCGATGTCTTCATCCAGCGTTAAAACTCCATCCAGGTTTGTATCTTCTGTATCCAAACGATTGTAACCACCAAACTCGGTATAAAAATCTTCATTTATATCTCCCAAATCTACGGTTAAGATAACATCCGGACTTGGTTCAGAACTGGGTTTATCTACCTTGACCAACAATTCAATATATTTCTTTTGAGAAAAGTCTAACTGGTTTCCTATGTACTTCATTACTCCACTCCAGCTTTGTACGCCAGCGCCGGGAATATTGATGGTACTGGGCCAATGACGTAGTGCTAATACAGTAGCAGTTTCTTTTCTTTCTTTATCGGTAAGCGTGGAGGGGTCTTCAATTTGTTCGCGGCGAATATTTTTGGGGTTATACCAGTTGATGCGACCCTTGGCGAGGTTAGTTGCATAGGGTTTGCTTCCCGTCACCCAAGTTGAGAAAGTAACTCCCAAGGGGTAAGAATCGACTATCGATTCCATATCGTCTACATAAGATATCTTTTTCTTGGTTTCAGAGTCACCATAAATTGTGGGAATCGTATATGCCACTTCACCGCTTAGGGTTACCTCACTTTTTGCAGTAGTTGATATAAACGGCAAAGCATCTATCCATCTAGTGATAAACGAAGGCTTGAAACCGATTTCTCCATCTACATTAGCCATCCACATCTGCATGTTTTCATTGCCTATGCGAGGTCGTTTGTCAGCAACAGTTTCAGATCTGTAAATTAAAGTACCGCCAAATTTGAGGTTATCAGTTATCCGCCAATCTGCTCTCATTCCGGCAAGGGTTTTGCTGGCAACACTAAACAAGGTTCTGTTTTCATAATCAATTTCAATCCTGGCATCTGGATCTTTACCAGCAGCAGAAAGGAATGTGATACGTCCCATGTCGTAATCTACCAAGTAATCGACGTTTTCTTTTTGCTCCAGTCCATTAACCCGTACGCGCACACTGCCCTTAAGAATGCCTGTCTGCGATAAATCGATGGCTTCTCTACCTATTTTACCTTTAACAGATAGATAGAAACTGATATCTTCATAACGTATACTTTCGTTTTCTTCTTCATACAATATACCATCGCCTAAAGGCTTAAACGGTTCAATAAATGGAAAGATAATCAAGCCAGAGCTAAGATTTACGGTGTTGTCGTCTCCGTTTATCAAACCATCACCGGTACTATCCAATCTTAAGTACTCCATGTATGTGACAAATTGACCTGCACTAAGGTTTTCGGGGAGATTGTAGTTTCGCGTATTGTCTACATCTAAAGTATAAACATCAAGGCGAAATCCATCGCTCTTTACGTTTGTTTTATTCATGTTGTAGATATTGCGCATTTGGTAGTGCCACACATTATTTGGATCCAAAGGATCGTATGTCTGATTGTAACGGCGAATCACAAAGGGATACAGCAGATCATTATCTGGAAGATTTCCCTCTATATCGTATTCTGGAGAGCGCACTAAAATGCCATCACGACGAGTATAAGTAACAGCCAGAGTAGTTACTCGATCAATAGTTCTTAATAAAGTAATAAAGCCAGAATCGTAATCGGTAATAAAATCGGTGCCTTCAATCAATTCTTCATAATAAGGATGATGGTATTGATTAGGACTATATATTATAGTATCGCCGGGAGCGAAGGCAACGTTATTGGTGGCAATATGGTCATCAAGATAAACACGAACGGTACCATTTTCGGGTAGCAGGTTGGGATTTTTTACAATCCAAGCACCGGCCGGATCGGTTCTAATGGCATTGTCAATCCATCCTGGGGGATTGCTGCCAATATTAGATTCGTTATATAGGTCATAAAGATCATAAGGATTTGCAAGAAAATACATAGTACGAGCAGTATAGTCTCTACTTCTAAATACTACGCTATCAGCTTGAGCTTGACCAACATAGCTCATGGAATTCTTTTGTCCTTCTTCTTTTGAAGCTATCACCGAAAGATCAAGATCGCCATATTTGAACTTGCTGGTTACTCCAAAAAGCCCCTGAGAGCTCGTTGAAAGGGAAATATACTTACTGCCCGAAAGCGATAAACTAATGTTTCCCGCTTCAATAGAGCGTACTACCTCATCTTCATCGCCTGTGTATTTAATGTTGACATTGTTGGGGTCAAACAACTCAGCATCCTGATTGGAATTATATTTCAGGTTTACCGAGATCTTCTCACCGATTGTACCAGTTAGCCTCAAATTTGTTTCTTGCTCCATCTTTATATCGAAAGTGCTGCGATTTTCAGTTTCATAGATAGGGACTTGTTTCCGTTTTGTACTGCTAACCTGCAAAGTTATCTTTTGAGTTCCGTCAAGATTGAGTCTGCCTGCTTTACTGCCCAATAACCGCTGTACTGTTTTTGGCATAGCTATTGTAGGCAGCTCCAGGACAAATTCACCTATAAGTCCGCCAGTTGAGGTTTCAGCTGTTTGTGCGTATTGTTTGATTCTTGCATTTAAAGATTTTCGGAATGTATGCTTTTGCATATTTGCCAGATACTGATCAAAAGACAGTGGTATAGGGGGGTGTACATCCATGTTTTCAACCAGCGTATTGATCAATATCTGCTGTTTTTTAAAGTCAATCTCTTCACGGCGAGGAATTTCCAAGGCTGGGATGTCATAAGGTTTTTGTTTATATATATTCAAGCCCTTATTTAGCTTATATATATCCAAGCGATTATTTATTAATGGGTAATATCCATCTAGATACAGTCTTGGTTCAAACACATTTGCCCCCAAGATGGCAGGAAGGCAGAGCAGAAGAATGAACCAGTGTTTACTCATGGGTATTATTCACTAATGGATATTAGCTTATGAAGTGCCAGATAGAAGCCTTGCAGGGTAAGATCGCTATCCAAGATGTAATCTGATGGGCAAAGTTTGCCAATCATGGGGGCTAAACCACCTGTTAGTATAACAGTGTAGGGAGCATATTGAGGATATTTTTTCTCGATTTGTTGCATGAACCCGCTAATCATTAAAGCATGACCCCATACAATTCCCGCTAATAGAGCGTCCTGAGTATTGTTGCCAACTATTTGTTTAGGAGTGCTAAGCTCAAATTCATTCAATTGGGCAGCGTTTTTAAATAGATGTTCAGCAGCAGTTTTCATGCCTGGAGCAATTACTGCTCCCGCATACAATCCTTCTGAATTTATCAATTGAATTGTTGTAGCTGTGCCCAAGTCTGCCACTAAGGTAGAAGTGTTATATTTTTGCCAAGCTCCAAATGCGTTTGCCACTAAATCGGCACCTATTGCGGATGGATCTTTGATGATGTATCTCAAACCAATGGGAGAGAGCCCGTCAATGCAATATACTTTAGCTCTAGAGTACTGGGAAAACAAGGCTTGAAAGGTTCCACTAAGTTCTGGTACAACACTTCCGTAAGCTATGTATTTAAAACACGAAAGAGAATATTCGGGCACCATTTGTCCGAATAGACTGTAATATTCATCTACCTTGGAATGCACAGTGCTGGGAAACCGGTATCGAGCCTGAATCTCTCCTTTGAAAAACACTGCACACACTATATTCGTATTTCCTATATCTACAATTAGAATAGGATCTTGCGTATCTGTAATTGGCATATCCCCTGCTCAATCAGAATTTTTAAAAACAAAAAACATTATGAATCACAGCAGAACTAATCTGTAAGAGGGCTCAATTATGTCAACGGTTTTATGGACACAAATACTCAGAAACACCCAATTAAATGCCTTTTGTTGATTCTTATCTACCTTGAGCTTTGGCTAAATCAAATCCCCGTTGCATAAGCTAATGTTATTAACGCCATTAGGGCGTTAAACATAATTGCATAATCATCATTTTTATACACAATAGTTTTTCCATTTTTGCGTACTGCTCCCGGCATCAATGCCACAACATCTGCCATTGCTGTGGAATGATACTCAATACTTAATTCTATGGGAGTATCGAAGCAATAGACAGGTAAATCTTTTGTTTGCAACGCTCTTTGAATTGCACTACGCATCAAGCGTTCGACCTTCTGAGCAGAATAATTTTTTGCAGCGAACTTTGCAAGCCCTTCTTTTGTACATACATAGCTCAGCCAAGGCATCTCTGTTTGGAGTTCTTCTTGAAGGGCTAGATCTCCAGAAACAAGAGCAACGGGAATCTTATAATAACCGGCATAAGCAGCATTAATCAATGCTTCACTCATTGGCTTGCCGTTTATTTGAATGTTTTGGATGCGGCTATTAGAATAGGTGTGATCCATGTTTGCGTTTAACACTCCGGTTCCGGCATGATAACCTAAAAGAAATACGAGATCGAAAGAAGCATCGAATCCCGGCATCATATACTCAGGTCGCGGAGATCCGGATATCAGGCAGATCCGTTCATCTACTTTGGTCAAATCATATAGTAGATTATCTCCACTATTGTGAGAATCGGCAATACAGATTTCTTCCAAATTAGCTGCAACCGGGTTTTTAAGAATTTCATCGATGGTATATTCAACATGATCCATCATATATCTTCGCACATTTGGGCGGTCAATTTTCTCATGCTCCCAATTGAAAGTTCCAGGGATTCCTTCCATATCTACAGAAATGTAAATCTTCATAATAGTTCTCCAGCAATTTGCGCACCTAGCTGAACGTTGTTTTTCAACAGTGCCAGGTTTGCTTCAACAGATTTGTTGTTTGTTAATTCCGAAAGCTTTGCCAAGAGATATGGCGTAAGGGCTTTCCCTGTAACATTATTAGCAGAAGAAATCGCTTCTGAAATATATGGTTCAATCTTGTTTCTGGGTATTTCAGAGTTTGAGGGGATTGGATTTGCCACTAGTATTCCAGTTGATAATTGGGGTGAGGATGCCATTATGCGGTAGGTTAGGGCAAGTTCTTTGAGCTTATTCAGTCTGCTAACTCTGTTTCCGGTTTGCCTAGAATAAAAACCAGGAAACTCATCTGTTTGCCAAGCATAAACTGGTACTCCTCTACTTTCTAATGCTTCTAAAGTTGCAGGAATATCCAGGATTGCTTTACAACCTGCACATACTACGATTACCGGAATGCTTGCTAATGCCTGGATGTCCAGCGAAACGTCCATAGTGCTTTGCCATCCACGATGCACACCTCCAATGCCACCCGTAGCAAATACTTTTATGCCGGCTATATGTGCCAAATACATTGTTGCTGATACAGTTGTACCTCCGCTTTGCCCTCTCACGGCAGCCATAGCCAGATCTCGAAGAGCAATTTTTTCCAGCTTTGATTTCGTGCGCAGTTTCTTCGCAAGTATATCCACAGCAGCCTGCTCTAACCCTATGTGATAAACTCCATCCAAAAGGCATATAGTGGCTGGAACAGCACCAAAATCCCAAGCGTATTTTTCCAGCATAGTAAAAGCCTCGATATTCTGGGGATATGGTAAACCATGCGTTATTACTGTGGATTCGAGGGCAAGCACAGGTTTCCCTTCGGCTAAAGCCATGCTTACGGTGTTTGAGATTTGTATGGGGAGGGGACATTGAAGTTGGGATTTCATATTTGCCCCCTTGCGGAGCGGATAGTTAAGTTGCTTAGTTTGTTACCAGTCGATTATCGGGATGCTCATTCTCAGGATGGATGATGACCACTTGCACCGGAGCTACTCCAGGGCGAATGAGCCCAATTTCCTTGGCTGCGGCGTAAGAAAGATCAATATCTCTGCCTTTTGGGAATGGCCCCCTATCATTTACACGCACCAATACAGATTTGCCATTTTGAGGATTGATTATAATAAGCTCGGTATCGAAGGGGAGAGTTTTATGAGCACAAGTTAAAGCATAATGATCGTAGATTTCACCGCTAGCGGTTCTACGCCCATGAAAGTATTTGGCATAGTAGGACGCAACCATGCTTTCCGGTTCAAATCCCGGTGGTTCTTGCGTATGCAACGAATCTATTACCAGGGTTGCCTGGGTTTGGCTAATCTCTTCGTTGCCTATTTCAGCCACCGAATCTGCTATTACAGGGCCTATTATAAGAACTTGTAATAGCATAAAAGTGACCGCTATTTTCTTTTTAAAGTACTTCATATTGCTCCTAAATTTGAGTTCCTAATCTCATTAACAGAGACAGTGTTTGAGGCAGTAATATCTGTCAAGAAAAAAATGGCATTTTTTAGTATAACATTAAGATATACAACGTATTAGCTCGAATAATGATGCAGCTCGTACAGTGGCTTCTCAGGCACATCATAATGGTCGAAGAAGAATTTGCTTACTTCGCATAATCTACTATTGGGAGAGCTGTGAATATGAGGCCATATCCAGAAGTTTATGTGTAGATGTAAAAGTATAGATTTATAACATCTGAGAGAGCGTTGCACATCCATATATAGCAGATTTGTGTGTACGAAATATCGGTTTAGTGGTTTTTCTGATCGCACCTCTATCCCCCCCCGGCACTTTTTTAGTATGGGGCTCTGCCCCAATCCCCGATTATTTAACGGGCTTACACACCGTTTTTACATGTTTCTTTATCTCCCAATTAGGCATACTTAAAGGAGATATTCTCATTTATCTACGGCATAATCCCGGCTTGAACCCTTCTTAATCCGCCCTTTTAGTGAAGGGCGGGAATGGTGCAGAGCTGCAAAGCGCATGGGGAAATTTAGCTGTAGGAGAACAAGATACATGAGACCTTCGCACATCCACATATAGCAGATTTGCATGTACTAAGTACTGATTTAGTGGTTTTTTTAATCGCAACAATGCCCATCCATCACACTTGTAGTATAGGGTTCCGCCCCATACCCGATTATTCAACGGCCTTTCTGATTGGTAGAAACTGGAAATGGGTATTTTGAGGCTAGTTTAATAGTTCTTAGCAATGGTTAAAGTGATATGGTGCTTATCGATAACGGTGTAAGTCCATGAGTATTAGGGTGTAAGGAGCAGTTAATAGCTATCGGGCAGAGGCTTAGCTTTGGGTACTATGAGGAATGCAATATTTATATACTCGACCTTGTTCTCCATAGTAATTATAGGCATCCTGAATGCGCTCCCAACCGTATTTTTCATAATATTCGCTATGATCTGTAGTGAGGTACACACATGAATATCCCAAATTGGCTGTTTTTTCAATACCATCTTTCAACAGAATTGAGCCCAAAGCTCTACCGCGATAACTTGGCTCTACGTACAGACAGGCAATCCAAGGCAGTAAATCCTGTCTGCTTACCAAATCATTCACCAAAAGAGCATAACAGCCGACAATAACATCTTTATCTAACAACAGATAAAAGCGGGGAAGACCAATGGGGGAAGAACTTGAATGACTGATTGCGTCGTAGTAAAAATTATAATTCACTTTACTTCCCCACTTAGCATGAAAGTATTGGATAGCGCATTCGATGCCACCGGAGAAATCCCAAACATTTACGATTTTCATAATAAGCTCCAGATAGTTGTTTATTGTTTATCGCTTAAAAAGACCCAACGGCTAAAGGCTTGTTCATGTTTCTGCTGGCACAGATCTATACTGTGTGCCAAAACAGTATACTCATGAAGGCTTAAATTTTTACTAGAAAGCTTTTCTTCCAGTTCTATGAGTTCGGTTTCTAATGCTTCAATTTCTTTTTCAAGCTTCACGAACTCACGTTGTTCATTATATGTGAGCCCTTTTGATTGGCGTTTAGGCTTTAATATTTTGGAGTTATTCTCAGGGCTTTTATCTTCATCTTGATAACGTTTAACCAGCAAGTAATCGGAGTAATTTCCGGCAAACTTGCGGATTTTTCCATTCTCAAATACAAAAAGGTAATCAACGGTTCGATCCAAAAAATAGCGATCGTGAGAAACCACGAGCAGGCAACCCTTGAAAGCATCAAGGTAGTCTTCCAAAATCTCCAAACTGGGAATATCAAGATCGTTAGTAGGCTCATCAAGAATAATGAAGTTTGCGCCGAACATTAAGGATTTAAGTAGTTGCAGGCGTTTTCTCTCGCCACCAGATAGAGAGGCAAGTTTACTTTGTTGCATTTTTTTATCGAAGAGAAAGCGGTTTAGCATCTCAGTGGCTGAAACCTTGCTCCCATCTGCAGTACGGATGCTTTCAGCATACTGAGCTATGTAACTGTACACACTCAAATTGGGTTTGAAACTTTCTTCTTCTTGACGATAGTAGGCAAAATGAGTATTCAAACCAATTTTAATGCTTCCGATATCCTGTTTCTCTTCACCAGTAATTAGGCGTAATAAGGTGGTTTTTCCACAGCCATTGGGTCCTAAAACACCAATGCGTTCCAGCGGTTGAAAATTATGCTCAAAATCCTCAAACAACACTTTACCGTTATAAGCCTTACTTAGTTTATGCAATTCTAGGATAGTTCTCCCCAGTCGATTTGTTTGGAAGGAAATGTCCAGCTCTTGGTTAGACATCAAATAGCTTTTGCTGAGCAGTTCTTTAACCCTATCCACATGATGTTTAGGCTTTGTCGCACGTGCTTTGGCTCCCCTTGCCAACCAAGCTAATTCTTTAGAGAGCTGAGCTTGCCTACGAGTTTCTTTGCGCTGAATATCTTGCTCTCTAAGCATCTTTCCTTTAACATAGTCGCTATAGTTGCCATCATAAAAGAAAAGATTTCTGTCTTCAATATTAAGTATGCGGTTACATATTGCATCCAAAAAATAGCGGTCATGCGTAACGAAGATAGTGCTTATCTTCGACTCTGAAAGTAGATTTTGCAGCCATTCTATGCTTTCTAAATCCAAGTGATTGGTAGGTTCATCCATTAGCAGAAGATCTGGTTCTTGAGCAAGGGCTTTTGCCAAATCTGCTTTTCGGCGCTGACCTCCGGAAAGAATTCCAAGCTTTTCATCGTATAGTTCAATACCCAAGCGACTGAGAATAGCCTTGTAAAAGTGTTCTTCTTTGCATTGGG
>JAJBBD010000103.1 GCA_020532355.1 Candidatus Cloacimonadota bacterium
AGCGCAAGGTAACTAACAGCCAACACATAACCGTCATCAGCGGAAACGGAGCTCTCATCCGAAACCAGTACAAAGCCTTCGGTAAGAGAACCTTTGGGAGCATTTAGCTTGATGGTGTACAAAGGAGTGATACCATCATCGGTTGGCAAATAACTACTGCTGCCATTAGGCATTATGAACTCGAAACGATATTCTATATCATCGGTTTTAACGGCAGTGCGAGGAATAATCCCTCGCCAGTAAAGAGAGTTGGGGTCATCCTGCCGCATAGGTTCATTATACCATTTTGTAGTACCCACGGCACGATATTGAACCTCAACTGTGCTTATTTCTTCATGCCCTTGCACGATTTCCAAAAGAAGCTCAACGTCTGTTCCAGGCACAAAAGTTTGTGGGCTAACATGCAGTGCGGAAATTGCCAATAAAGAAATACTGCTGAGTATCAGAGCTAGTATTAAAATCAATTGTTTCATATTGAACTCCTGCATTAATATGTAACTTCTATGTGTTTTATATTTCCATTTTTATCTAATACGCGAATGAGGATAGTGTTGGTTTCGCTGGATTGATTAGCTTCCAATTCAGCTTGCTCAATCTCACTGATATCCTGCGCAGAGCTTTGGCGTAGTTCCACCTCCCCATCTGGATCTATAACTGCTGTATTACCTTTGGAAACGTTTTTTACTTCATCGGTATCCAAAATTCTTAATTCCACCTCGCCATCGGTTACAATAAAGGTGCTAAAACCATCATCATCTACTCTGGTCATAAACTCGGTTCCCTTTACCGAAGCTACGGTAGTAGGCGTTTGTACGGTAAATGCGCCTGTACCCTTTTTTACTTGGGTAAGAACATTGCCTTTATTTACGTTTACCTTTTTTGAAAGCTGAGTTCCGCTTTTGCTAGCATTGATGGTAACTACTGAGTTCGAAAAGAGCTTAATCATAGATGACGCATCTATAAATTTATACGCAGCAAAGCTTTCTGAGCCTGTTCTTAATACATCTTTGTTCTGTAACAATTCCCCTTTCTTAAACTTTACTTGCTTACGAGCACGTTCGAGATCTACCTTACCCTTGCTGGCAGAAAGAATAGCAACGCTATCTGCTAACAGAACACTTGCAACTAAGAGAATGAGGGATAATATTAAAACTCGTTTCATCTTTGACTCCTCAATCTATTACTTTGATTGTTAGTTGTTTCCCAATAAGGCTGCTGAGAATATCTAGCGCATCCTGTCCCCTGTATAGCCTCCCGTCATAGATAATTTCGCCGGTAGGTGAGTAGCCTAAGCCTTGCAGATTTAGCAATTCGCTGTTTTGAAGCACATTTAACATGGCTTGAATGTCTTCAGAAGAACTACTCCCATCCGCATTCATTACATAGCGGAAAACAAACCAAGGGCTTTCTTGTTGTTTGGCAATTTTCCCCGCTCTATCTTGAGCTGGCGCATGATAATGAGTCTCGTCATATAAGGGTATATACACTTGCCAAGCATAATAGTAACCGTCATTAAAGGGAATATAGTCACTAAATCCGCTATCTACGCCCTCTTTTTGTAAAACAACCGTTCCCGAGTTGTTTATGTTTGATAGCGATGGAGGATTGTTAGGGGGAAATTCACGAATAACTATGTGCTGCTCATTGAAACCGGTATTTACTGCATTCCAGATAAAACTAACAGGTAAATCGTTTACCTCGGGAGCTTTTTGCCCAATTTGCGCTCCAGGAGAAGCAAGGAAAATACCACCGGCATTACGTACTCTGATTGTAAACAATGCTGTTTCTGTCCAATTGTTTTCCTCCTCTGGCTTAACAGAAACTTCAAGCCGCAAGTTTCCATCGGGAAAATAACCAGAAAGTACCGCTTCTTCCAAAGTGGAAATACTTTCAATAATATCCATGAAATCGATATTTACAGATTCTTCTACAAAGTATTGGCTCGATTGCTCGGTTATCAGATCTCGATTAGAAAGAAGCAATACCTCGCCAGATTCAAGCTCATTTATGCTTATAAATATAGCCTCACCTTCATCAAGAATGGGAGTATTGTTCCATTTTACCACTACTTGCAGTTTGATCTTTTTTGGCACGTTGTCGTTGGTAATGGTAAGATTGGTCAAGATCGGCTGTGATTCTGGGGCTACGGGGTCAAAACTAAATGTGCTAAGTTGATTAACCTCAATAACTGGTGGGTTGAAGCGTAAATCTATCGCCCACATATTAAGGCATACAAGAAGCACGGCAATAATAAAAAGTATGCGTTTCATATTACCTCCACGTGATTTCTCACGGAGCATTTTATTATGGTTTCTAGCAGGCCATTAAATGACAGTCCTGCTGCCTTTGCTGCCATGGGAGTAAGACTCAAAGGAGTCATTCCGGGCAGTGTGTTTACTTCCAAAAAGTATAGTTGTTGGTTATTTAAACGAAAATCGACTCTACCATACACCGCACAACCTAGGGCAAAGAATGCACGCTCGGCATAGAGTTGTACTAATTCTGCAATTTTGCTTTCTATTGGGGCTGGGGACAGATATTCTGTATTGCCTTTCGTGTATTTGTTTGCATAATCGTACCAGCCAGCTTTGGGCTTGATCTCCACTACGGGCAAAGCTTTACCATCAAGGATGCTGACGGTAAGCTCACGACCAGGGATAAACTCTTCCAATAATACCGATTTGCAATATTTGAAAGCATCCAATACTGCTGGTTTTAGCTCCCCAATATTCTGAACTACGGCAATCCCCACTGAACTTCCAGAGTCATTTGGCTTAACAATTAAGGGTAAACCCAAGTTTTGTACAAATGCTTGATAGTCAGAAGGATCGTTATAATCATCCAGCAGGTTGGTTCGCAATAAAATGTGCTTTGGTATGGGAACCCCTTCTTCTTTTACGATTAGTTTTGCAATATACTTATCCATTGCCAAGGCTGAAGCTTTGCTAAGTGAGCCAGTAAAAGGAATTTTTGCCAATTGGAGTGCGGCTTGCAATTCTCCATTTTCTCCGCTACCGCCATGTAAACCGTTAAATACAATAAATGCTTGTTCTTTCTCAATATCAGATAGTAATTGAGACAGATTGGGGTAATTATCTGGATCCATCTCTCGCACTTCATAGTTAAGATCTCTCAGAACTTTTGCGATCTCAGATCCAGTTACTAAAGATATTTCTTTTTCGGGAGAGCTTCCACCCCTTAAAACAATGACTTTTTTCATATACCTCTCTTATATTTTAATCTGGTAAAAACTACATAAATCTAAGCCTATTGCTGCCTTAAATCGAGCTACTTCCGGTACATTTGCACCACAGTAATCAAACAATTTGGTTCCCAGAGGCAATTCTTCCAACAAATTTATGCTGTGAAAGGTAGCTGCACCTTTTCGTAGTGCTTTTTCAGCAGTTGCTTTAAATAAAGTATAAGCTACATCTCCACCATCGTAGAGCAAAATATTGGCGCTAACTACTTCATTTTGCCAGATAATGTTGAATTGTTTCAACAACTGCTCCGAATACAATCTTATAAAAAACTCTTTTAACCGGGAATAAGATATTCCAAGCTCATGCTTTTTACGCAAATCCAAATCCTTTTGTAACCGCATAAAAGCATCCGGATCGAAGCGTTCTTCCATCCTCATATCGTGTTTTTGAGCAGTTCTATATTTCTTTCGCTCGTCTGCCAGACTGGGCAAAGACTCGCCCACATGATACCGAAAAGTGTATAGTGGAAAAGCCTTAAACCCATTCCAAGTAAAGCCTCTCACATCATAGTTTTGGGGATTCAGTTTGATATGGATGCGCTTGTAACGCTTTGTCAAAAATTGAGAAATCTCTGTGCATACGGCAACTGTATCTAAGACTATTCTTGCCTTCCCTGCGTTTTCCTCGAAAGCAAAACAGATGCCTTGATAGTATGCCCCAACCGGTGATACCAAAGCCCTAACACCCATCTTGCTGCGTTCATATAATGGTAAAACGGCAAACAGTTCTTCCCCCTTAAATACTTGAAGCTGGAGAGGAATTAGTTTGTGCATTTCTGCAACAGCTAACATAAAAATAGGATTGTGCCAATAACCGTAAGTAGCGGAAATTTGGACAGCATCATCGCTTCTAATATCAACAATCCTAATGCTATAGGTCATGATTCTAAATGTTGCTTAATAGCGGCAACTAATTCATTGAGTTGAAAGGGTTTGATAATATAATCTGAAGCGCCCTCCACCATAGCCTTGTAGGCACTGTCGACGGTTGGATACCCCGTCATAATTAGGCAGAAAATATTGGCGTCTTCCTCCATAATCTTTTGCATCAATTCCAAACCATTCATGCCAGGCATTACTAAATCTATGAGCGCTAAGTCATACTTATCCGGTTGGAATAGTTTTAAAGCAGCAGTAGCATCCTCAGCCATGTCAACTTGGTAATCGTTGAGTTTCAAGCATTCACTGATTACCTCTCGAAGGAGGCGGTCGTCATCCACAAGAAGAATACGGGCTTCCATTTGGGCTACCTCGCTTTTTTCAAATTTTCACTTTGTGGCATTATCCATACATGCATATAATAGTCAATGAAAAAAACTCAAAACCGAACCGATACGAACATGAATACTGGAAAACGCACAGATTTGAAATATTTATATTGACGATAAATACCGCTTTGCAATTATTGACATCATATGATGTAAAAGAGGTTCTTATGAAAGGAAAAGTTAAGTGGTTTAATAAAAATAAAGGTTATGGCTTTATTCTTACAGACGACAACAAAGAATACTTTGTGCATTGGAAATCCATTGTCACAAATTCTCCCCGTGAATTGAAGGTACTTGAACAAGACGAAGAAGTAACCTTTGATTTGATCGAAACAGAAAAAGGTATTCAAGCTATTAATATAATCCGGATTAATCCCTGATTTTGACTGCTTGATCTTTGGGCGCCAAGTGGCGCCCTTTATTATGTCTTGAGGTTTTTCCTCTTATCAGTAGATTCTATTCAAATAAAACATAGCGGATCATAACTTGCCATTTCTTCCTGTTTCCCAAGCAGATATAAGATCCAGAGGCTGGACCCAATGCGACATCATTCTTATCAATGGAGATGCCTACATAGATCACCCCTCATTTGGAGTACCAATTATCGCCCGAACTCTCGAAACCGCTGGTTATAAGGTAGGTATTATATCGCAACCAGATTGGCGTAAAGACGAAGATTTCTTGGTTTTGGGCAGTCCACGCTTGTTTTTTGGAATAAGCTCTGGAAACATGGATTCGATGGTTAACCACTATACTGCACAACGCCGTTTACGCTCGGATGACGCCTACTCTCCAGATGCTAAACCTGGTAGAAGACCGGATAGAGCGGTAATGATCTACACCAATATTGTTAAAAAGCTGTTTAAAGGCATTCCGGTAGTGATTGGTGGCGTGGAATCATCCTTACGCCGCATTGCGCATTACGACTACTGGCAAAACAAGGTTCGCAACAGCATCTTGGCAGATAGTAAAGCTGATCTTCTAATCTATGGCATGGCAGAACACACGATAATTCAAGTAGCTCATGCATTGGAAAAGGGGCATAATGTATCTGAATTAACAGACTTGCCCTCGACAGTGTGCTTTGTACACGAACCGGGTGAAACAATTTTGCCGGATGCCGGAAAATGCTCTGATAAGGCTACATTTCACAAGCTAAATCACCAGTTTTATGACCAATATGCCTTAAAGCCATTATACCAACTCAATGGCGGACGCTGGATCAAACACAATCCCCCCTCCCCCGCACTCAGCACTCAAGAATTGGACAGGATTTATTCGCTACCCTTTATGAACTCTCCGCACCCCATGTACAAGGGTAAACGTATTCCCGCTTGGGATCAGATCAAACAAAGTATAACCAGCCATCGTGGCTGCTATGGAGGCTGTAACTTCTGTGCCATAGCAGCGCATCAGGGACGCCAGATCCAATCACGCTCAGTGGAATCGATATTAAAAGAAGCTTGCAAGTTGAAAGGTACAATCAGCGACGTGGGCGGTCCCAGCGCAAACATGTACCAAAGCTATTGCAAGCTTGGCTTTCCAAATAGCTGTTCCCGCCGGAGCTGCATCTTTCCGGAAATCTGCCCCAATCTTTTTTTGAATCATGAAGTCCAGTTACAATTGTTGGATAAGATATCCCGGCTTCCAAACATAAATCATGTATTTATCGCTAGCGGCATACGGCACGATCTTGTTCTAGGCAATAGGCGCTACATCAAAGCTATTGCCACAAAATACACCGGTGGCAGGCTAAAATTGGCTCCAGAACATAGTGCCACACAGGTACTAAAGCTTATGGGTAAGCCACCCATAAAGCATTTTGAGGTTTTTGCTAACGAGTATTTTGAAGAGGTTCGTAAGGCTGGAATCAAAAGACAGATTATACCTTATATAATTATCGGTCACCCCGGCACTACAATGGAAGATGCGCTTGCCTTAAAGAACTGGTTGCGTCAACACAAAATACATGTGGAACAAGCACAAGAATTTACCCCCACCCCTATGACGATCAGCACTTGCATGTACTACACAGGCTTGGATTTTGAGACTGGAAAACCAATCCACATTCCATCTCCGGGTGAAATCCGCAAGCAAAAAGAGCTAATTGTGAAATCTTCTCAAGCCTAAAAGCTAAGTTCAAGCTTCAGAAGCAATTCAGACAGCAAAACAAAAATATGTTAGCAAATGGGGAAAAGACCACGTAATCATATAATAACTAATCTTTCGCAGTTGTATAAGCCATTGTGGAACAGTAAAATAATCAAAAATAGTACTTGACAAAAACACCCCGCATGTTATTGTGGCACTGTAACTAAAGCCACAAAACAAAACGAGGTGTTAAGATGAGTTTCCTGAGAATAGCCCAAATGAGTCAAGTTAAAACTTCAAATCTGGTTGAGAACTATGCTCATTATGTGTTCAAGCGCTTCAAGCTGGTGCAAATTCTGCGGCAATGTGGTATAGGCAAGGAAAAGGGACATTCGATAGAGTACATGTTGTATTTGATGCTGATCATTATTCTACAGGGATCATGTTCTCTGTTTTCTGGGATAGCCAGCCTCCAGGCAAGCAAGCTAAAGAGTCCGATCAACAGCATGCTGAACAATGAGTTCTATAACTAGAGAAACCTTCTGTATCGCATTTCTTCACGCTTTGCCAAGCCCTGTTTCCTTCAGGGTTTGGCGCTTTTACTACCCACGAGAACGCTTGCGGGGAGATTCCCAAATCTGGCCTCCGATTATTGAAGCACTTGGATAAATCCTATGGTTTTGCTGAATTTAGTGCTATATACACAATAACAATAAATAGATCTGAAAGTATTTAGCATGTTTAGAACATTCGACTAGTCTGGCTCATCATCTTTGGGATTTGGACATTTGAAGTTTGGTGATGTAAGGTATGCTGATGGTCTATAGCAAGATTTAGAGCAAGACAGCATCTTTTACTTGACAATGCCTTATATGTAATCACGTTTGTAATTGCCTTCAAGTATATAGTCTGAAAATATATTCCTTTAGGTAAAAACAGAACAGTGGAGTTGAAATGATCGAAGAAAAACTTATTGTAAAACTTGTGAACTCTATTAAAGAATATTGGGACTATCCCGCATTTACGGATTATCCCGGTCCAGCGCTAAGTTATGGGGATGTGGCAAAACGCATTGTATGGTTACACCGTCAATTTCAAGCAACTGGCGTGAAGAAAGGCAGCAAGATTGCTCTTGCGGGTAAAAATTGCAGTAATTGGGGAATATTGTGGTTGAGTACAGTCACATACGGGGCAACCATCGTCCCGATTTTGGCGAATTTTTCTCCTGAAGATACTCAGCATATTATAAATCACTGTGATGCCGAAATGGTTTTTATTACCAAAGATAAATACGATCTTATTGATGGAGACCTCCTTAAAAAGGTTAAACAGGTATATGCTCTAGAAGATTTTAACCTCTTAGATAATAGAATGGAAAAATATAAACAAGCTATACCCAAGTTTGAAGACTGTGAAGATCTTAAGAACTTAAATTGCGAAAACTTTTCTTTGAAAGACGTATGTGATAACGAAGATATTGCCGCCATCATCTACACCAGCGGCACAACCGGCTTTTCCAAAGGCGTAATGCTGCCACACCGCAGTCTGTTGGCAAATCTTATTGTAGCTAACGAAAATCTGCTCTTCAACGTTGGGGCTAAGGTATTTGCATTTTTACCCCTAGCGCATGCCTACGCTAGCAGTTTTGATTTTTTGTATCCATTCACACGCGGAAATCACATCAATTTCATGGATAAAATTCCAGCCCCTAAGATATTGCTTGCTGCCATGAAAGATCTTAAACCAGAAGTAGTTTTAACGGTTCCGCTTCTAATTGAAAAAATCTATAAAAAGCAGCTTCAGCCTACCATAGAAAAGCCCCAGATGCAAATATTTCTAAAGATCCCTGTGCTAAATAAGATCATCCTCAAGAAAATCCATGACAAACTGATGCAAGCCTTTGGAGGGAACATCCGCGAACTTATCACTGGAGGCGCACCCATGAATGCAGAAGTTGAGCTTTTTATGAAAAAGATTAAATTCCCCTTTACTATTGGCTATGGAATGACTGAGTGCGGACCCCTTATTTCGTATGCAAATTGGCAAGAACATCGCTTTGAATCCAGCGGCAAGAAATTGAAATTCATGGAGATTAAGGTCAATTCGCGGGATCCTGAAAACACACCTGGAGAAATAGTCTTACGTGGAGAACAAGTGTTTAAAGGCTATTACAAATTTGATGAGGCTACTGCAGAAGTTTTAAGAGACGGATGGCTACATACCGGAGATATTGGCACCATAGATAAAGATGGTTTTATCTATATTCGCGGGCGGATTAAGAACGTGATATTAGGACCCAGCGGAGAGAACATTTACCCTGAATTGGTTGAACAGAAACTAAATAACTTACCTTATGTTGGCGAATCCTTAGTTTTAGAGCGAGACCGCCAATTGCACGCTATGGTATATCCAGATTTTGAAGCTCTGGACGCAGATCGTATCCCCGAGAACCAAATTCCAAAAATTATGGAAGATAACCGCAACGAACTCAACAAATCTCTGGCAAGTTTTAGTCGCATAGTTAAAATCCAGATTGCTAACGAGCCTTTTCAAAAGACTCCCACTCAAAAGATTAAGCGTTACCAATACTCTTAATACCTAATCTGCTTGGGGATATTCGACGATTGGAAAACAATAGATACTTTGCCGTAATTGCGGGCAGCTTGGAGAAACATGCCCAGGCAGAATTAAATAGCTTTGGCGCTGAAGTATTGCAACAAGTTCCAAGAGGTTTGCTTTTTTCGTGTAATAAGCAAACATTGTATCAAATACTGTATGAAGCAAGGCTGGTGCAGCGAATTTTGATGCCTTTACTGAATTTCGACTGCCACAGTGCCAAATATCTTTATCAACAAGCATATAAGAATATTGATTGGCTAACCTTGTTTGCACCAGAGCAATCCTTTGGGATAGATAGTAATGTTAGTAATTCTTTTACCCGCCATTCACTATATGCTGGGCAAGTATTGAAAGACGCCATCTGCGATAGATTTAGAGAGCAATATGGAGATAGGCCCAATTTCACCAATAACGACCCCGATATTTTGTTCAATCTGCATATCCATAATAATAAAGTTAGTGTTTCTTTGGATATTTTGGGGTTCAGCATGCATAAAAGAGGTTATAGAATAGCCAAAGTTGATGCCCCATTACAAGAAACACTAGCGGCAACCATGCTTCATCTTAGCGGTTGGGATCTTACTTCCAGGTTATGGGATCCAATGTGTGGCAGTGGGACGATTTTAGCGGAAGCACTGATGCTGTATTGTCATATCCCGGCGGGATATTTGCTACAAAAAACAAATCTTAGCCAGATGCCATATTTCGATTCCGAACTTTGGAATCGGGTTGTACAACAGTCAAACTCTAAGATTAGAGAACTTCCGAAGGGTCTTATAATGGGATCAGACATCAATCCCCAAGCTATCTCTGCTGCTAGAGAAAATCTGGAAAGACTTCCTTATGGCGATAGAATTGATCTAAAAGTAATGCGCTTTGAGAACTATAGTGCAAATTACACTGGCGTTATCATCACTAACCCCCCTTACGGAATAAGGCTTTCAAATATTGATGATGTTGGCATGATTTACCAAGCTTTGGGCGATTTCTTGAAGCAGCACTGCAAGGGAAGTACCGCTTATATTTTATGTGGATCAAAAACTTTGGTTTCCAAGTTACGCTTGCGTGCTCACTGGGCTAAAAGCCTAAAGAATGGAAATTTGGATTCCAAGTTGGCAAAGATAGTAATCCGCTAATATAGCAAATCTGCTATTGCCACTAAAAAGAGTTTTTGCTCTACCCAAATTTCATTTGATATTAGGAGAATCTTTTTGTTCAAGAGATAATATATGAGAGACCGTTGCACATTCATGTATGGCAGATTTCTATGCACGAAAAATCGGTTTGCTGGGTTTTTTCTGATCGTAGCTTTGCCCACCCACTATCCTTGTAGTATGGGACTTTTCTTTGTGCCCCGGTTATTCAACGGACTTTTACAGATTATTTCCCCAAATGACCCCCAACGGGTTAAGCCACCATTAGCAATGGTTTACTCAGAGATACTCCTGCCTGCATACGATGATCATTGCTTGAACTCTGGGTAACAACAGCCTAATGCAATATGGAGATAAAGTGGATTTAATGCGCCTTGACAAGGGTTATAGACACAAAAATAGACCTTCCCACATACAAATAAACAAAGGAAAATGCGCTCTAACTTGAAGTATGGTGAAGTTTTTTTCTATTGCTTTCTACCCACCACTCTACTGAAAGGGTTTTGTCCCTTACCCATTATTATTCAATGCTCATTTTGAGCGTTGACGATGTTTATTGCTATAACTAAAGTATCTCTACCCAAAAAAATTATTGACAGAAAGAGCACTCCATTTTTGGGTGTTCGAACGTAAATATTGAAACACTTATCTTAAGGATTTATAAATGGTTTTATACACAATAGCCCTAGTTATTCACGTAATTATCAGCGTCGCTTTGGTGTTGGTGATTCTTGCGCAGACTTCAAAAGGTGGGCTTGATGCCAACCTTGGCGGAGCTGCCATGAACGTATTTGGCGGAAGTGGCGCTTCTCAAATGCTCAAGAAATGGACTCAGATTTTAGCGCTTATTTTTGCCGCATCTTGTATCCTGCTTGCTTTTTTGGTTAAAGATATGCGTGGTGGTACACTTAGCGAAGTGCAAGAACGTCAAAGTAAGCTTCCGGATACGGAAACTCCAGCAGAACCAGCGACTGCACCAGCGCCCATACCAGCCGAAACTCCCTCTCAGGGCGAATAAATTTCAGCAGAAGTGGTGGAATTGGCAGACACGCAAGACTAAGGATCTTGTGCCTGTAACGGGTGTGCGGGTTCGAGTCCCGCCTTCTGCACCAATCATTGCCTCCCCCTTTGGGGAGGTTTTTTTATGCTGTAGCTTAAGACTCATTTTCATCTACGGTGAGTAAGGGTATTTTTATCTAGCGCCATAATTTCGCTTTTCAGATACCTGAAGGGCTCTTTAACTTGCATCCAGAGAGGTATTGTTGGATCACTACTTCTATGTACGCCAGAAAGGGATGGCAGATATCCAGATAATTCGATAGTGAGCCCTGCTTTAAAACTTTTTCAGTGATTTTTGCGCTATTTCTTTCGGCATCGAAACTAGTCCTGATTTGTGCCTACAAATATCGCTACTTTTGAGTGCAGGGACATTAAATGAAGACCTATAGAATCAAAATTCCTCTTGACAAATTGACTGTATCAAAAAAGACATAAGTAAAATGGGAGCTTTGATGAGTGCTAAAAGGACTAAGATAATCAAGGAACTAGATCCAAATGAGGTTAAAGGCTTTAGCCAAGCCCGTATTCAGCACTATTTGCAGCTAGGCTATAAGCCATATTTGGATGAGTATTCCGAAGTAAAATGGCTCACCCAGGCCCAGCGAAGCATGAGAGATGCAAAGATAAAACATGTGTCTTTAATGCAACGAGTTACTTCGAAGCGCAAATACAATGCACATCGGCGTAAAATGCATAAAAGTGGATTTTTGTTCTCGATTCTTGTATTTTGGCCAATTCTTGTGATCTTGATTGTAATTGCTGCTGCCCTATTGGTATTAATCAACTATCCCCATCTGATATTTTAAGGAGACGTTTTGAAAATTCTACTTGTTAACGACGACGGCATTAACGCACCAGGCATCAGATCCTTGCAAGCCGCATTAAGTGCAGCAGGACACGATGTTATTATTGTAGCCCCAGATACCGAACGCAGTGCCGCTTCTCATTCCATTACTCTCAGAAAAGATATACATGCCACAAAGATTGCTCCACAAGAATGGGCAATAAGCGGAACTCCAGTTGATTGTGTGGTAATTGCCTTGCAAAAGATCTTGACGGAAGAAATCGATTTGGTGATCTCGGGAATCAACGCCGGGCAGAATATGGGTGAAGATGTGCTCTACTCTGGCACAGTTTCTGCCGCCGTGGAGGCTGCCATGTTTGGAAAAAGGGCGATGGCACTTTCGATCAATGCCTATAAAGAACAACTATTTGAATCTGCTACCAAGTGGTTTATCAAACTTTTAGAACTTGGTATAGATAGTCTTACTAAACCTTACGAAGTTATCAATATAAATTTCCCTAATATCCCTTTTGAAGAGGTGAAAGGGCTTCGGCTAGCTCGCACTGGACACCGTAAATACTATAATTTCATCTCGATAATTCATGAGGAGGAAGATAATTTTAGCTATCGCATAGGCGGAGACCTTCCTCAGTGGGATTTGGAACCGGGAACCGATTCTGAGGCTATAAACGAAGGTTATATCTCTATTACCCCGCTTGGTTTTGAGCTTAGCAAAGCCGAAGCATTTCCACCTATTTTAAGTTGGATTGAATCTCGGAAACTGCTTGAGGTAAAGGCTTAGATGCGCTTTGAAGATCAGAGACAGAAACTGGTAGAAGCGCTTAAACACAACGGTATCACAGATAAGCGAATCCTCTCGGCATTCTTAAGTATCCCCAGAGAGGATTATGTTTTGCCGGAATACCGAGAATATGCCTATCGCAACAGTCCTTTGCCCATATTGGAAGATCAAACTATCTCGCAACCCCAAATGATAGCAATTATGCTCTGTGAACTGAATCTTCACGAAGATGATATTGTGTTGGAAATTGGTACTGGTAGTGGATATCAAACTGCACTTCTTGCAAAAATCGTAAAAGAAGTGTGTACAGTTGAGCTGCGGGACATCCTCTCATTACGTGCCCAAAAAACTCTTAAACAAGCTGGGTTTAAAAATATCTATTTTAGAATTGGGGATGGTTGGCAAGGCTGGCAACAAGCCTATCCTCCATATAAGGAATTCAATAAAATAGTTGTTTCTGCCGCTGCTTCTGAGATACCCCAAAAAATCTGCGATCAACTTGCGGAAGGAGGAGTAATGATAAGTCCCGTTGGTAAGGGGGTTCCGCAAATGCTCTATATCGTCAAGCGCGAAAAGGGGGAATTGAAATATCGAGAACATCTTCCCTGCGCTTTCGTCCCCTTGGTAAAAAATGCGAGGTAAAGCATGCAACGAATACTCAATTGGATAGGTGCTTGGTTTAAAGGTCGTCAAACCTATTTACAGCTGAAGGAATATTCCATATTTGAGCAACTTGGATCATTTGATTTGTTCTTACTAGATGAATTGATGCATGTAAGAAAGTTTCAACCGGAAGAGGTGATCTTTGAATCTGGATACCCACTGGAAGTAATCTACTTTATCCAATCTGGCGAAATCCTGTTAAAAGGAAACAAAGGGAATAGTTACGACAAGGTACTAAGAAAAGGACAACATCTGGGGATATTTGACATGTTCCACTCTTTACAACGTTGTAGCACAGCAATTGCTCAAAGCCAAGTAGTTGTACTAGGAATCTCTCGCACAGATCTTGATGATTATATAAAATCCCGTCCTCTAGCTGGAATGAAGATTTTAAGAGCTATAATCAAAGAACTAAGTAACATCGTTTTAACTGATAACTCACAAGATAGACAATGAATTGGACAAAGATAGTTTTTAATATCATTTTAGCAATCACTGTAGTAGCGGCTCTAATATTCTATCGTTGGGTATTTAGCTACCTTGTAGCCGCTGTGTTATTTTCCTATATTTTAGACCCTGCGGTTAGCTGGCTCGAGCACAGACATTTCCCGCGCTGGGGAGCAGTTGTAGTGCTTTATTTGAGTGTAATTGGACTAATAGCTTGGTTTACCAGCAGATTCATTCCGGAGCTCACTACTCAGGCGAATAATTTGCTTTCTATATTAGGGCATGACGATACTATGAGTTCCCAATACCTTATGCAAATCCCTTTCGTAAATGGCATCTATGAATATGCAGTTGGGCTCGATGCAAAAATACCGAGTTTATCTCTAGCTCAACGATTCACTGAAGTGCTAGATGGAGCTACAGATTTCTTTGCTCGCTTACCGAAGTTTCTGTTGGATAACTATTCCAGCATAATTGGTGCTATTTCTTTTTTGGGTATGGTTCCACTCATCAGTTTCTTCTTGTTAAAAGATAAGTACAAGATTCGCAAAAGCATACTGAAGCTAAGCTCAAATCGTTATTTCGAATTAGCAATTATACTATTAGGACGAATTGATAAAACTGTGGGAACATATCTGCGGGCAATGCTTTTTGAGGTAATTGCGGTAAGCATCATGGCATCAACAGCTCTAAGCATTGTAGGGGTTAGCAATCCTGTGTTACTGGGTATTTCCGCAGGCGTGGCGAATATTATACCATATTTTGGTCCTTTTTTCGGAGGGGCATTGGCAGTTTTAACCGTCTTTTTTGAAGGAGGACCATTCATTCATATGGTGTATGCTGCCTTAGCGATGTGGATGGTTCAAGTTATCGATAATAATATTGTGTATCCCGTTGTGGTGGGAACAACCATCGAAATGCATCCCTTATTGGTGTTGTTAACCGTTCTAGCGGGAGGATGGTATGGTGGAATACTGTGGATGTTGGTTTCTGTACCGCTTGTGTACTTGATCTACAGTCTGATTAGCGTGTTGTATATAAACTTGAAAGAATATAGAATTATATAAGAGGATGTAATGAGCATACTGGATAAATGTTATAACTACACTGATGCCAAAAAAGCGATGGCAATGGGATACTATCCGTATTTTAGAGAAATCTCTTCTGAACAAGATACTGAAGTAATCTGCAACGGTAAAAAAATGCTAATGATGGGCTCAAATAGCTATTTGGGCCTAACTAACCACCCAAAGGTAAAAGAAGCGGGCATATTAGCTATGAATAAATACGGTAGTGGATGTGCCGGATCTCGGTTCTTGAACGGAACTTTGGACATACACCTCGAATTGGAAGCCGAACTTGCAAAGTTGGTAGGCAAAGAAGCTGCTTTAGCATACCCAACAGGGTATCAAGCCAATGTCGGCTGCATATCAACTATGGTAAACAAAAACGAATATATTGTTACTGATAAATACGATCACGCATCCATTATTGACGGATGTAAGCTTTCCGATGGAACTATGGTGCGTTACAATCATAACGATATGAAATCTTTAGAGCGTTGCCTGCAGAAGCTGGAAGGAGAATCTGCGCTAATTGTGGTAGATGGCATTTTCTCTATGGAGGGCGATATCGCAGACATTCCCGCAATATCGGTATTAGCAAGCAAATACAACGCTCAGTTGATGGTTGATGAAGCACACTCTTTGGGAGTATTGGGAAACAATGGAGCAGGAGCTGCTGCTCATTTTGATCTTACTCCAAAGACAGACCTTATTATGGGAACATTTAGCAAGTCTCTTGCCTCTGTTGGTGGATTCATTGCTGCAGATGAGACTATAATCCATTACCTCAAGCATAAATCGCGAGCTCTTATTTTTAGTGCATCTCTACCTCCTGCTTCTACTGCTAGTGTTTTAGCTGCACTTAAGATTATGAAAGAAGAGCCGGAACGCATTGCTAAGCTTTGGGAAAACACTCATTATATGATGGATGAATTTAAAAGAATGGGATATAATACCGGCACCAGCTGTACTCCAGTTATTCCGCTCCACGTAGGAGACATGATGCGCGCATTTAACATGTGGGCGCGTCTTGGCGAGGAAGGGGTTTTCATCAACCCGGTAATTCCTCCGGCAGTACCACCAAACGGATGTTTGATCCGGTGTTCATTTATGGCAACTCATACCAAAGACCAGTTAGATATGGCCCTAGATAAGTTTCAAATCATTGGCAAAGAATTAGGAATAATCTGAACAGAGTTTTAGCATATTTGGTGAATGCTTTTATACAAAAAAACTCTGCTTGACAAGAAAGACAATAAGTTTTAATTGCCAATTACTTGATTTTAATACCAAAAAAATAGCCATAGATGGAGGAATAATGGCAAGCAAGAGTAGTGCTGATTATTACAGCGACCTCAAAGCTATGTCTCCCATCCGCGCGATTGCGGAGACTCTAATGAACAATCATCTTGTAAGAAAGGTTGACATTCGTGAAGCCTATGAAATGGCGAAGAAGCAACCAGGGGTAACCATAACGGACATCCCCATGTATCCAGAATTTGTAAAACTACACAATCTCCCGGCAGACGCCAAAGTTTTGAATGATTGCCATGGCAACATCCTTGGCAGAACCGCCAAAGCCAGACGCTTTTACCATCGTTTGGATAGCAGCAAGAAGAACAAGCTGGAAGGAGATTTTCGCGAAGCTGTATGGCAGATGCAGCACTATCCGCTACTTAAAGCCGAAGCCGTTCTTGGCATGGATGAAGATCTGATGATAAAAGCTACTTTAATCGCTACCGAAAGCGATGCTGCTAACGTATATAATTGGCTCTTGAACTTTGCCCCATTCGAATCGGTTGCCCAAAAATACGCCACAAGCCCCAAGCTTCCAATTCAGGATATCATTATTATAGCATTTAATGAATGGACATGTGACGATCCTTTTTACAACAATGTTGGCGCTCCCCAGTTAGCGCTTGTGGATGAAAAACACAATGTGATTGTAAACTTGGGTATGCGCTACTTTGGTGAACGCAAGAAAGGAACTTTGACTTTAGCCTGGACTTCTGGTATCCGAATTGGGATGGCTGCCTGTCATGGTGGCATCAAGGAAATTGATTTCGGTACCTGTAAGAATTCCGCTTATCACAAATTCGGCAAACGCTCAATTGCCTTCTACGGACTTTCTGGGACTGGAAAATCCAGTCATACCAACTCGCACGACAATGCCGGAACACTTCCTGAAGGCTTCTCTAAAGTAGTTTTACATGACGACGCTTTCCAGATAGATTTGGAAAACAAGGTATGCCGCGCTTGGGAGCCCACTCTATTTGATAAGACTGACTCTCGCCCCACCGATCATCCAGATTGGAAATATGCTTTAGCATTGATGAATCATGCTGTTTTGAATATTGATGGTAAACGCATACCAGTTGGTCAAGATCTGCGCAATCAAAACGGAAGAGCGCTTTTGGATCGTAGCCTTTTAGGAAACTATGTTAACCGTTGTGCCTTCCCTAAAGCCTTAGTATGGCTTATGAAAGATAGCGTTTTGCCTCCTGTATTGAAGCTGAAAGATAAGCATCTTGCCATTGCTATGGGTGCTGCTCTTATGACTCAGCGTAACCGCGCCGAAAATGTTACCGAAGAAGATCTCAAAAAACTTGTATTCGAGCCTTTCGCCAATCCTTTTAGGGTATATGAACTATACAGAGATGTAGAAGCCTTCATCCACGTTGCCGAAAATGGAGCAGAGTTTTACTGCTTCAATTCACGGGGTTATTGGAAAGAATCTGATAGCGTACTAGAAGCTATTCCTCTAAAAACTTCGCTTACTTTACAAACAGCAATTCTAACTGATCAGATTGAGTGGGAAGAATGGTCTGCATTGCCTACAGCAATGATTCCCACCCGAGAATCTATCGAAAAGATCCTGCCCGGATATTATGATAGATATGATCCAGCAAAACGCGAAAACCTAAGCGAATATAAATCGCTGCTTAAAGACAGATTCCAGCAACGAATAGACTTCTTGAAAGATAGCGACCTTAAAGAAAAGCCCGAAACTCAAGATAAGTTATTGAGTGCACTCAAGTTAAACGTATAAAATAACACCGATAAAGCCCAATAAAGCCTCCATTCCCGGAGGCTTTATTGTGCGCAAATATTCCAAGCATTCCGATGAGTAAGACACTGGAATAATCGGGACATGAGCCAACGCCCCATACTACAAGGATGATGGGTGGGCTTAGCTACGATCAAAAAAAGTCCGCCAAAACCGATATCTCGTGCATAAAAAACTGCTATATATGGTTGTGCAACGGACTCAGCTTAGTTAGTGGAAATAGATCAGACAAGAACAGCTTACCATTCTATATAAGAAAACACTGTTTATTAGATTTCTTTTAGCAACAGTCTCGGAGTGATTTTTGATCATCAAGCATATTTTCTGTAAGCAATTTCGACCAACACCATATTCCTGCCCTTTAGATTAACCTATTCTTAGCCATGATTAAAGTAGATATCATCCAGCAAGTATAGCTTAATCTCGGGAGAATCCTTTGTTATAGATAGCCTGATGTACTATGAGAGAGAAAAGAGGTAAATTTATAAACGGGCAATATTAAATTTGATACTGGAATAGATATTGCTCCAAATAACAGGAAGTGGGTTTATTGCAGATAATGGTGCCCACCACAAAACATAGATATTCAATACTATGAGGACATAAATGACGATATTGATTATTGCGACCTTGATCCTGATTTTATATTGGGTTTTAGAGTATCGCAGACATTGCCGAAATGTTGCGGCAATTCCAATCCGCATACATGTTAACGGCACACGAGGAAAATCGAGCGTAACTCGCTTGATAGCCGCCGGCTTACGTGCTGGTGGCAAGCGGACTATAGCCAAAATTACTGGCACTTTACCACGAGTAGTACTACCGGATGGCAGAGAAGCGGCAATAATTCGATTGCAAGGCGCAAATATAATCGAGCAAAAGTACATTTATCGATATGCAGCTAAAGAAAAACCGGATGCCATAGTAATAGAGTGTATGGCGGTGAACCCTGTATTTCAATGGATTACCGAAAGAAGATTTGTAAAGAGTACTATTTCAGTAATAACCAATTGCCGTCCCGACCATCTTGATCTTATGGGCAACACAGTTCAAAGCGTAAGTATGAGCCTGGCAAATACAATTCCATCGAATGGTCTGTGCTACACATCAGAAACACATCAATATGGCATACTTAAGAAAGTTGCGGAAAATCGAAAAACGAAGATTCACCAGGTAGTCCCAACAGATATTACTGATGAAGAAATGAGTAGATTTCGTTACATAGAACACAAAGACAATGTGCAACTTGCCCTTGCTGTATGTGCCAAAGCAGGTGTTCCTCGCGATGTAGCACTTTCCGGAATGCAAAAAGCTTCTCCGGATCCAGGGGCACTCAAAAAATATATAGTAGAAGATCGAGGTAAAACAATCCACTTTTACAATGTTTTTGCCGCTAACGATCCAGAATCTACAGTATTCATAATCAAGATGGTAACCGGCAATTTGAGTGGAGTGCAAAAAATCATTATTCTAAACTCTCGCTCCGATCGATTGTTCCGTTCGCAGCAGTTGATAGATGCGCTTAGTAGGGTGGAATACGATTATGTGTTACTAACCGGAGAAATCCCCGAAAAAGTAGAAGATTATGCACTTAGTCACGGCATTCCCAAGAACCGCCTATTTGCTATGGGGCAGCCTCTTACAGAAGAGATTTACAAGAAAACATGGGAGCTTACGAATAAAGAAGCTCATGTGTTGGGCATTGGCAATATTGCCGGAGAGATAAAGTACGGAGCACAAATAGTAGCACACTTTAAACATAAAATACCAAAAGCACATAAAGGAGCTGGTCGTGGTTGACACAGTAGTACAAGCCGCAGTTGGACTCGGCGTAATTATTAGTTTGATCTTTTCTGAACTGTTGGGAGCATCTGCCGGAGGTATAGTTGTTCCAGGCTACATTGCTCTACACCTGGATAAACCGATGCAGATTTTAGGAACACTAATTATAAGTCTGCTAACTTGGGGCATCATCCGTTTGGTAAGCAAATTTACTTTACTGTTTGGAAAACGCCGAATGGTATTAAGCATTTTGGTGGGTTTCATTTTGGGATGGGCATCACGGCTTTTGGTTTTCCACGAGTTTACTATTCATCAACTTCAAATGCAATCTATTGGCTATATCATTCCCGGTTTAATAGCCAACTGGTTTGAGCGGCAGGGTTTCTGGAAAACCTTATCTACAATGAGTATTGCAGCAATTTTGGTAAAACTGATACTTATTGTGATTTTTGGCGGGGAGGTTTAGGATGTATCGCAAAATGTACCGTCCCAGCTTAAAATCCGGTTGGTCGTTAATTCTGCTCTTCGTTCTTTCTGTAATCCTGTATTTAGTAGCCAGCAATAATTTTGTTGAGATTCGTACCAGTAATTACGAAGCAAAACTTGAGGCAGTAACGCTTATGCAAAAGTATTTGGATACTTTGCAAGAGGAGATTCTGGCTCGCAACATCGAGATAGACCCAATTAATGATCCTTTCCAAACAGGATTGATAGGATTACGATTGTCTTCCATAACCACAGATAGAGGATTACTTTCTGAAAAACAGGCAGCAATCAATCCAAATATTGCGGCAATATTTGTCGAAGAACTTTCACGCACCAAAGCAAAAGACAAAATAGCCGTTGGTATTACCGGCAGTAATCCAGCAGTAAACTTGGCTTTATATGCGGCAATGACTGTTTTAGATTTAGATCCCCAAATAATCGTATCGCTTTCTTCTGCTTCTTATGGAGCTAATAGAGAGGAATTGACTTGGCTGGATATGGAAGCAATACTCAAGGAAAGGGGATTGTTGAAGTTTGGGGCAAAATATGCTTCTATTGGTGGCAGCGAAGATCGTGGCATTGGGCTTTCAGATTTTGGAATGCAATCTTTACGTGAAGCTATGAGCCGCAACTCTGTGCCCTTACTTCTAGGTGCCAATTTGGAAGAAAATGTTTCCCTGCGCATGAGTGCTTATGATGAACTAATAGATAAGGGGAATCGTTACAAACTATTCGTAAACATCGGTGCTGGTTTGGCAAATGTGGGCAGTGGGCCCAATGCGCGTTTGATACCTGAAGGTTTAAACAGCAAACTTGCCGAACGTAATTTTGAGAAAGAAGGAGTTATGATGAAGATGGCAAAACAGAATATCCCGGTTCTTCATGTACGCCGAATTCTACGCTGGGCACAGAAATATGATCTAAATCTTTCTTCGGAAGCCAAGCCGGTTCCAGGAGAAGGCAGCGTATTTAGCTCCACTATTCATAACGTTACAATAGCCGTGATATGTCTTATAATATTGGTAGCTGCAATTATAGCAGTTATTGTTTTTGATCGTCATGATCGGCGATTTATGAGCAATATTGTCGATCCCGATGACGAATTATAGGAGATTTTAACTTAAATGAAAAAAAGAATAAGCATAATAATAATGATTTGCCTTATGGCATCTGCAGTTTTGGCACAAAACTATCGTACCCGAATTATGGATTTTGAAAACCCTGGAAGCCGTAGAATCCGCCGGATGGAAGGAACAAACCATTGGTATTACCGTAGTCTTCCTGAAAAAACTATGATTTTGAACACCGAAGGAATTAACCGTATTCAAATCCGTAGCTTTAGCATCGAAAAACCACGAAACCCGCAGATCTTTATCATTATAGGTAAGAACCGTATTCCGTTTGATCTCACATTTAACAATTTTGCAGATGGTTACTACTTCTTTGAAGATATCGAATTTGAGATTCCCGAGGATACAGATAGCATTGAAGTTCTTTGCTATAAACGTCATATATATATGCGGGCATACGAGATGGAAGAGATTATTCCCAAAGTGAAGCCGATAAAAATACCTAATCGACAAATAAACGCTCATGCAGGAATGATAGATATTTCTCATAATTCCACTACTAGTGAATACTATACCTTTAATCCTACTCAAGTACTTCGCTTTACGCACAATAATGCACGAGATGGAATAGTATATGTACGAGCTCGATTGACAGATCGCTCATTGCCCAAATTTAGTTTGTGGCACAATGGTCAGAAAGTACAAGAATATGAATTTAGTCTTGCGCGCACAACTAAATACAGCGCTCAGGGAGTAAAATATCTTACTATCGGAAAAAAGATTGATTTACCCAAAAACCCAAATAGCAGCGAGTATGAATTTCGGGCTGAATCAAATCACATGTTTATGGCACGCCCGGTCTTACTCCAAAAATAGGATGGAACATGTATTGCCCCGAAGAAATAAGCAGCGGAGACAAAGTACAAAGGGAAATCTACCCAGATATTCAAGATGAATTGAAGAATCTGGAGGAAAAGAAAATCAGAAATGATAGAAGCTTAACCCGAAAGAAAAACTTCAAGCCCATAATACTTTGCCTCGCCCTGTTCCTGTTTGGTTCTGTTGCCGCGCATGCCCAGTTTGAAGGAGAAATAAGTTTGGGAGCTACATACTCCGATAACTTGTTCCAACTCTCAGATTACGATATCAGTAGGTGGGATAACAATAGTTCAGCCCTAGATTGGGCTGACTCAACTGATGATCTGAATATATTCAGTCGCATAGATCTGGCATACCCCATTCCCTACCGTTGGTGGACTTTTACGCCTTCAATTACTGGAAGATTGAGCCAAAACATTAGTAACAAAGAAAAATATCGAACCGATACTCTAATAAGATTTAGGGCAGATCGATATTATTGGAGTGCAAGTGTGTTATATGGCTACTATCCCTACATTTACTATCGTCATTACAACGATGGCGATGGTACCGATCAAGCGGAAAAATATTCCTACAATCGTAACTATTACCGAGCAGATTTGATTGTGCGTCCCATCAAAAACCTCACTGCATTCAGCAATATACGTTATGAAGACCTTTATTACAACCAATATTTTACTGAGGCAGACGGTAATCGTGTGAGTACGGAAACGGGGCTTCGATACAGATTCCCCGCCTTTACAGTACAGGGCTCTTATACTTACAGAAGCTACGATAATACCAACTTTGCCAAACTGAATGAAGATGATGGCAGTTATGATAGCAACATCTATAGAGGTGTGCTGCGGATGAAATCTATGCCACTGAGCGGTGACAGCATACAAAAACAAAGCTGGCAACCCTATCTGGAACTCAGCCTGGAAGACCGCTTTTATCAAGGTAATAGCGAATGGTACGGTGGTAGAGAATACAGATTTTACAATACTATAGCCGGCTTGGATTTTAAACTTCATCCAGATTGGAAATTATCTCTTGACTACTTGCATATATTCAGAAATGTAGAGTCTCCGAATGAGAGTGTGCTAAGGCTTAAAGAGTTTAGCGAAAACCGCTTCTCTGCTTCAGTAAGCTATAAATTCTAAATCTTGGAGGTATTACATGGAGTTTCACCAAGAGAATGATCGCAAAAAAATACGTGAGTTCCTTAATTTGGTTGAGAATCACAAAGTAGAACTGCGTCACTATAAAAAGCCGGTATTGGTTTGGACAACTTTTGATGGAGTATGCCATTACGCATTTTGGGAAGATGAAACATTAAGCAAATTCGGTTTTGCCAATGTAGACGGATGGGATTACGAAGAAGACCTTCTTTTTTGCCCGGATTGGATTGCAGGAAACGAAGACGATGAAGATTTTGATGATGACGAAGATGGCGAGGAATTTGAGACATTTTGTGAACTAATTAAAAAATGAAAATATCGGTAATTGGCGGTGGCGGATGGGGCTTGGCCTTAGCCAAATTGCTTACAGAAAACAAGCATGAAGTATTGGTTTGGGAATATAATGCCAGTTATTTATCCTCACTCAAAGAAACAAATAGCAATCCAACCCTGTTGAAGGATATAACCTTACCACTCTCCATTAAATACACAGATTCATTTTCCACTATAGCTAACTTTGAAAGCACGATCATTCTACTGGCTACCCCATCACAGTTTATTCGTAAAACGCTTCGATCCATACCCAATGAAGTAGCTCAAAAGATTTGGCAAAATCAAAACTTGATCGCTCTTGTAAATGTTGCAAAAGGCATTGAAGAACAGAGCCTTAAGACAATTGATCAAATCCTCTATGATGAATTACCTCATGAAATGCACCACAAAATTTGCGCTTTGTCGGGACCAAGTCATGCAGAAGAAGTTGCTCGAGGTATTCCTACTACAGTAGTTATTGCCGGTCAGAATGAAGAATTATTAATGCAATTGCAAGAAGTGTTTTCAAATTCATATTTTCGTGTTTACCGCAGCTTGGATATAATTGGAGTAGAAATTGGTGGCGCGGTAAAAAATATCATCGCTATTGCCGCGGGCATAGTAAGTGGGTTGGGGTACGGCGACAATACACTTGGAGCTCTGCTAACCCGCGGAATTGTGGAAATAGGCAGATTGGGCAAAGCTATGCATGCCCAAACCGAAACATTCTTAGGGCTTTCTGGCATTGGTGATCTTATTACTACAGCGATCAGCTTGAACAGTCGCAACCGTTATGTGGGATACGAAATTGGCAAAGGAAAAAGCCTCCAGGAGATTCAGGATTCGATGGCAATGGTAGCTGAGGGTATTGCTAGCACAAGAGCTGTTTATCTATTGGCTGCTAAGCTGGGAGTAGAAATGCCTATTGTATGCCAAGTATATGAAATTTTGTATGAGCACAAAGATCCGTTCACTGCAATGCGAGATTTAATGTCGCGAGATCTCAAAGCGGAGTTTAAGCAATAAGATACTTGCTCTTGTATTCCCTCTAACATACTTATATATCAAACGCTTACGAATGATCATCTTTACAATATATAAAGCGCTATCTGTGAAAGCGGTTTTATCGCCTCTCTAAAAGCATCCAGCGGCCTTGGTAAAGAAGATCATAAGATAAGTTTGGATATGTAAGAATTGACGAAACGAATGCTTGACAAATATCAAGGGATGAAATACAAAGAACTGAAATATAAAGGTGAGTAATTATGCCCGTTTACGAGATACAAGTGCTAGGTCGGGTGCAAGGAGTAGGCTTTCGTTATCATGCGAGAGAATGCGCTTTACAGCTTGGCATTAGTGGCTATGTAAAGAATCTGGCAGACCGCTCGGTTTACATAGTTGCTGAAACACAGGAATCTCTTATAGACGGTTATTGTGAGATGCTTCGAAGGGGAAATGGATTCTCTGTGGTGAGGCAAATCAATATAGAAAAAATGGATTCAGAATATAAGTATCATGGTTTTGAAATTAGATAGATTCATCTGCATTGTGCTTTTCTTATTGTTGTTGCCGGCAATAATGAGTGCTCAAGTGCAGAATCACATAGTTAAGCGCGGAGACACTCTCTACGGTATTGGTAAAAAATACGGTGTCTCTGTACAGGAAATTATGGACCTCAACAATTTAACAAGTACCAATCTATCTATTGGGCAGGTAATAAAGATAACGGCACAACCCTCTGATGACCAATCAAATGCAAATAGCACATCTACTAATCCAAACCTTGAAAATACTGATGATAACAGTTCTCAAACACCCTCATCGCCAGCAATTGAACCCCGTCAAATCCAGCGTTCATCGCTTCCAGCGGATTATTTCTACATTATTCAGCGCGGGGACAATCTATTTAGGATTGCAAAGAATCATAATGTGCCTCTAGCAGACCTATTGAAATGGAACAACTTTGAAAACGCTGATGTTTCGATTTATCCCGGTCAACGTGTAATAATTAAGAATCCCTATCAAGCTCCTCCACAAGAAAATGCGACTGCACACCCACAAGCTGCCAATTCTAACATTGAACTCCCCACAATCAGCACTGCCCAACCAGATACAGTTGTTATAGAAAAAGTCTATATTGTTCAGCCCAAAGATACACTATACAGAATAGCCAGAGAAAACAATGTGTCAGTTGAAGAGATTAAACGTATTAATGCTTTAACATCAAATGACATTAGAGTAGGTCAGAGAATATACTTAGCCGGAAGCCCGCGTCCATCTGGCAGCCCCACTGTATCTTCAATAATCAACGAAGAAGAACTTATAAAAAGAGACAAAATACGCGATGACTTGGTCATGCCTGTAGAAGGCAAAATTATATCTGAATATGGTTTACGCAACGGCAGACCACACAAAGGAATAGATTTGGGAGCAAAAAACGGAACTCCCATTTTTGCAGTTTTGGATGGAACTGTGGTCTACTCTGGGGTGCAGGGAGCCTATGGAAATGTAGTAGTTTTAGAGCATCCAGATTTTGTTATGACTGTATATGCACACAACGAGAAGAATCTTGTTGCAGTGGGCGCAAAAGTTAAAAAAGGTGAACAAATAGCTATGGTAGGGGCTACAGGTAATGCTTCTGGAGCACATCTACACTTTGAGTATCGCATCAAGGGAAAAGCGATAAACCCCCGCAAGGTTTTGCCCATAGATTGATGGCAAAAGGTATATTAGAAAAATGAGAAGAGAAAGTGTATTTGCCGATAAAGCATTACAGAGTTACCTGAATGAGATTTCTAAATTCAAAACCCTTAGTCGTGAAGAAGAGCATGACTTGGGAATTAAAGCTAGAAATGGAGATGCGGACGCCATGAATCGTCTTATTCAGGCAAACCTGAAGTTTGTAGTTAAGATAGCCGCAAGATATCAAAACAGAGGATTATCGCTTTCTGAGCTGATTAGCGAAGGTAATATCGGACTAATAAAAGCAATAGAGAAATTTGATCCTGATAAGGATATTAAACTGATCTCTTATGCAATCTGGTGGATCAAACAGCGAATCATGTTAGCTGTATCCGAAAAATCATCGCTAATTCGAGTCCCTTTGGGTAAATCAAGCACAGCACATCGTATAAAGGCTACCCAAGAACGTCTTTTTTCCGAAACTGGAGAAACAGCAAGTACGGAAGAAATTGCCGATAGACTGAACATCACAGAGAAATCCGTAGATTTATTAAAAGCTCAGATGCCTGAAACATCATCTTATGATGATGTGCTGCAAACAAACGATTTTCAAAGTTATACAACTCGCGATTTACTAGAAGATAAAGACAGCTTGGATCCTCAACAGTTATATCAACAAAAACGACTTAATAAGCGTATCCACAAAGCAATAGATAAGCTAGAGCATCGCGAAGCAGAGATCATTCGTACTTACTTTGGCTTAAATGATAGACATGAAACCAAAAACTTTGCTCAAATTGCCGAAGTCATGGGTCTCTCCAGAGAGCGCGTGCGTCAAATCCAAAAAGAAGCACTTAAGAAAATTTTGGTAGAACTCAAACCCGGAGAAGACAGCTTTGTGGATAAGTTCTTAGAGCGCTACGAATACTAAACAAAGGAGCTTTTGCAATGATAAAAGACTTTAATGAACTACTACAGAAAGTTAAGAATGCAAAACGTGGCACTGTTGTAATAGCCGCAGCTCAAACAGAAAGCGTGCTGGATGCTGCCATCTTGGCGAAAAACGAATCTCTTGCAGAAAGCATCCTTGTGGGTGATGCTATAGTAATACGAGAATTATTACAAAAAATGGCACCTGAGCATTTACAAAGCTTTGAGATAATTGATACCGGCAAAGACCTTGTGCTAGCGGCAAAAACGGCTGTGGCTTTGGCTCGCGAGAATAAGGCGGATATTATTCTGAAAGGTAAAACAGAAACTTCTACTCTCCTGCGAGCAGTATTAGATAAAGAAATGGGATTGCGAATCAGTGAAGTTATCTCGGACGTTTTGGCTTATGAGCACCCAGATGGAATCAAACTTATGAGTGACGGTGGCATAAATATCTTGCCGGAAATAAGCGAGAAGGTTGCAATAATTAAAAACGCTGTGCAGGTAGCTCACTACTTGGAGAACCCCAACCCAAAAGTAGCTATACTATCGGCAGTAGAGGTTGTTAACCCAAAGATGCCAGCCACTATCGATGCAGCCTTGATAGCAAAGATGAATGAACGCAAGCAAATTCCTGGATGCATTATAGAAGGTCCATTAGCATTTGACAACGCGGTAGATAAAACAGCTGCCCTGCTTAAAGGAATAAGCAGTCCCGTTGGAGGAAATGCAGATATTATGATTGTGCCGAACATTGAGGCTGGAAACATCTACGGTAAAATGCTAACTTACTATTGCAAATACAGAGTTGCTCACGTAGTTATGGGAACCAAAGCTCCAATTCTGATTCCTTCACGTGCAGACGATGGAGAAACAAAGATGCTATGCATGGCTTTGGGTTTGGCATCCATGCTCTAAAGATGAATATCAAAATCATACAGCTGGGTAAAGATAAAGACAACTGGCTGAAAGAAGCTATCGCCGAATACACTAAAAGATTGCAACCTTTTTGCAAGCTAGAAATCTACCAACTGCAAGATGTAAGCATCAAAGATACCGGAAACGTAAATGCAGTAATTGAACAAGAAGCTCAATTGGTGCTTGCCAAAATCAAACCCACAGATTTCATGATATTGTTAGATGAAAAAGGAACAGAAAAGACTTCTCTTGAGTTTGCTGAGTTTCTAACTAGTATATCATATATAAAGCATATCGTGTTTGTTATTGGTGGAGTATATGGCAGCAGTGTTCTGCTCAAGAAATCTGCCAAGCTGTGTCTTAGTTTGTCGCGCCTTACTTTTACTCATCGTATGTCGCGACTAATCCTAATTGAGCAGATATATCGAGCCATGATGATTTCACATGGCAGACGATATCACATCGAGTAAATAAGAGGAAAGAGAATAATGGTTCAAGTACTTATCAGTAGGATAGACACCATTCAATATGCGCTCTGGATGATGGGCCAGGGCATGCTGGGAATATTCATCTTTACGGGAATATTCTACATGCTAATCTACGGTTTGGAAAAGATATTTAATACCAAGAGAAACAAATGAAGCAAATAATTATAGCCATTAGTCTGCTTCTTTGCATTTTGCCTCTATGCGCCGGCTTTGATGTGGTGGAAAGCAACGAAACAGAAATCATCCTGGATTTCCACTTGAATACTTATGATATAGTAGAAGATCAAGATTTCTGCTCTATCAGAATGGAGCAAGCGGGCTATCCAGAAACTCCAGGAGCTCCATCTTTACCATCCTTTGAGTTTAAAGTCGGCATACCCCCCTCTGGAAATGCAATTGCCACAATTTTGCTAGATAGACAAGAACAGGTGACTTTAAACAAACGGATAAAACCGGTTCCATTCCCAGAATCTATAGACGGTATGTCTCACTACCGTTATGAGATTGATGAAGAGCTTTATACCGCACCCAGAGAAAGCATAATGCGGAACGCCGGTGTTCATACTTTTAGAGAGCATCCTCATATTCCATTCATTATCCATCCATTCGTCTATGATGGAAACAACTCCTTAAATATACTAACTTACGCCCGAATAAAGATTCAAATACAAGGAAATACAAACAATAAAGCCGCACCACGCAATGACTTGATGGCAGAATTGTTTCTTGATCAGCTTATCAATAAGGGCGAAGCTAAATACTGGTTAGCTCCTCAAAGGAGTAACGTTAACTACGCAGAATTCTCCAAATCTCCCTGGTGGGCAAAAATTGAAACAGACAAAATGGGAATGTTTAGGATTACTCCCAGCCAACTTAGCGGGTTTTCTGTTGAAGATATCGACCCTCGCAGTTTCCGGCTATTTGCTACCAGCGGCAAGCTGATGAATCAAAATTACTTAACTGCTGGCGAAGCTTTTACCGAAATACCAATTCAAGTCGTTGGCGAAGAAGATGGAAGTTTTGATGCAAATGATTATATAGTATTTTTTGGTTCAGATCGTACTGGTTACGAAAATAATGATGCTTTACAAGCAACCGATCAAGCTATTTATCATAACCCATACTCACACAATGGCATATACTGGTTAACACACGCTGGAACTTTTGATGGCGATCCCTTGCGCATCAGAATGGAAGATTCCGTAGAACATACTGAACAAGATTCTGTCAATACACAACTCTATACAATTCATCTAGAAGAAGAGAAACACCGCCGTTCAACAACTGGATATTTGTGGTACATGAGCCGTATGTTTGGCAGCAGCACCTTAGATTATTCATTTAATGTAAATTTGCCAGACTTAGATACTCAATCATTTCATCATTTAGAATTCCGCATCAAGCCTGAAGATGCAAGTGCTCTGGCTACTCATAGATTTTCCGTTTTAATAAATGGACAAATTTTCGCTGACAACGGAAGCGTATTTAGTTGGACAGGAAATTCTCACTATGATTTCTCTATGCATACAGATCTTTTTGTCCCCGGAAACAACCAAATTACTCTCAGAGTAGTACGCTATAACACGGATAACCTTTTTCTGGATTACATTCGCATCAATTATACACGAAAATTGGAAAAAGGTAACTCTCAGTACGTTGTAAACGATCAAACACCCTACTCTGCGTCTAGTATAAAATATAGTTTTCGAGGATCGATGACTAACCTGAATGTATACCGTACATCATCCTTTTCTGAGGTTAGCAAAATTGAGATAGAGCCACAAGCTGACGGCTTCTACTTTGTTTCTAGAGGATCTGAAAATACCAAATTCTTTGTATGTCAAGCCAATGAACTTTATAATCCGGTCACTGTGAATATTTTTGAACCCACTGATCTTTCTGCTATTGAAGGACCTATTGAAAGCGTAATAATTACGCCTCCAGGATTTATGGATAAAGCGCAAGAATTGGCAAATATGTATCTCCAAAACTGGAATATGAAAACCAAAGTAGTATTGCAAAGCGATATTTTTAACCAGTTTAACGGCGGGTACCCCGACCCTATGGCAATTAAACAATACCTAAGATATCTTTACTATAACTTACCGGAACCCAAGATTCGATCTCTCACTCTTTTGGGCATGGGAACAATTGATTGGCGAAACTTTTCTGGATCTGCTGCCAGCAAGAACCACATCATGATTTTCCAACACTCTTCAAATGACATCACTTCCGATGATTACTTTGGGATGCTTACTAACCTGAACCACCCCGAAATAGCCATAGGTAGATATCCAGTTAGTAATCTTACCGAATTGAATACAATGATGGATAATTTCCGCCGCTATACTCAAACACCCAAACCTGGATTATGGAAAAATAGCTTGCTGCTCTTAGCCGATGATAATGTTAATGGAACGAATACGATGGATTGGCAACATACGCGAGATATGCAAGCTCTTTCCAACATGATCAATCCCGCCGTATTCACGCACAAGATCTTTGCTGCCGATTATGACACCGATGAATTTCTTAACAAACCCAGAGTTAGAGATGCCATGTTTGAAGAGATAAATGCAGGAAAAGTAATCTGGTACTATATTGGTCACGGTTCATTTGACACGCTCAGCATGCAAAACTATTATACCGGCTCAACAGATATGGGCATGTTTAAAAACCCAGAAATGCTGCCTTTATTTGTCGCCGCATCTTGTGACGTTAGTTCTTTTGACCATTGGGCATACGAAAGTTTAGGCCAGAAATCTGTATTATTGAAGAATGCCGGAGCGATTGCCTCCGTTGCTTCTACCCGTAAAAGTTTTCCTGATCCCAATCACGGTTTGATGTCGTTCTTCATACCAAATTTAACCAATAGCCATCTTCCGCTTGGAGCTGCGCTTACCAAAGCCAAAACTAGCTATACTGCAAGCACCAACAATGATGCCATGTATATTGTGTTGGGAGATCCCAATATCTATACTTGCCCTCCAGAACACTCTAATCTAATCTTACCCCTAGTAGAAGAAAACATAGATCAAACCTATTTTTCTCGCCAAACAGCAAGATTTAGTGGATCCTTCAAAGAGATGGGACTTGCGGGAGAAGCAGAAGTTATTGCTACGGATTCAGAAAGAACTTACTCCTTGGGAGGCAATACAGTAAGCCAAAATGGCAACCAAATCTTTCGTGGAAAGGTTAGCGTTAAGGATTCTCAGTTTGATGCCGGAATGCTTATTCCGGACGACATCATGAGTGGTGATACTGGCACGGTTCTATCCTACCTTTGGGATGAGAATCAGAAAGAAGGTTATATAAGCTATTACCACCCTCTGAGGCTTTCTGACGAGGTTTTACAGGATACTCCAGAAAATGACGGTCCCCCAAAAATTGAAATATCGCTGGGTTCATACGATTTTCGCCCCGGTGACAAAGTGGGAACCTCTCCGGTGTTATATGCCCGTATTTCTGACGATAATGGAATCAATGTAACTGGGAGTGCCGGGCATAACATTCTCTTGGTTTTAGATAATTCATTACAACCAACATCAGTTACGTCATATTTTAGTTACGATACAGATTCTTTTACCAAAGGTACTTTAGTATATCAATTACCCAAGCTTAGTGAGGGTAATCATACAATTCAGCTAATTGCCTTCGATAATTACAACTTACCTGAAGTGGCAAGCACTCACTTTATTGCTAAAGAAAGTGGTTCAATATCTCTGGAGAACTTTCTCATTTATCCAAATCCCATGAATAAAGAAGGCTATATTACCTTCATAATCTCGCAATCTGCAGATGTTACCTTAGATGTTTTTAGCATCAGTGGCAGACGATTACGTCGTATAGAAACTATTGCGACTCAGGGCTTCAACAAGATATTCTTCGATGGTAAGGACGAATTTGGAGATAACTTAGCAAACAACACATACTTTATTAGGATAAAAGCTAAAACTTTAGATGGAAATAGCATTGAAAAACGCGAACGTCTGGTAATCTATAAATAATGGTGTCTTATGAAACTATACAACACAAAATCTCGGAGTAAAGAAGAATTTATCCCCCTCCAAGAAGGTAAGCTCAAACTATATGCCTGTGGGCCTACTGTTTATAACTATTTTCATATTGGAAATGCACGGGCATTCATCTTTTTTGATGTAGTGCGCCGTTACTTTGAGTATCTTGGTTACTCTGTAACATATGTACAAAATATCACCGATATTGATGATAAGATAATTGACCAAGCCATCGCTGAAAACAAAGATTTTAGCAAGATTGCCGATAAATATACTACAGCTTTTTTAAAAGATTGCCGCTCATTAGGAATTAAAAGCCCTACTCATCAACCACGTGCTACCGAAACTATGCCCCAGATTATTGAGCTTATTCAAACTCTGGAAACCAAAGGCAATGCGTACGAAGTAGATGGAGACGTATATTTCGATACCGCCTCACTACCAGAATACGGATACCTTTCGGGTAAACAGATTGACGATCAAATGGTTGGAGCAAGAGTAGCAGAGAATACTGCAAAGCGTCATCCGGCAGATTTTACTTTGTGGAAGAAAAGCAAACCAGGAGAGCCTTTTTGGCAAAGTCCCTGGGGTAATGGACGTCCAGGATGGCATACTGAATGTGTAGTAATGAGTCAACACTATTTGGGTGAGACTTTCGATATCCACGGCGGTGGCATTGATCTCGTTTTTCCTCATCATGAAAACGAAAATGCCCAAGCAATGGCCTTAACTGGAAAGCCTCTGGCGCGATATTGGATGCACAATGGCTTTTTAAATGTGGATGGCGAAAAGATGAGTAAAAGCTTAAAAAACTTCTTTACTACTCGTGATATATTAAAAGAATATGATGCTGAAGCAATACGCCATTTCTTTCTTTCCAAGCATTACCGGTCACCCATAGATTTTACCCGTGAATTGATAGAAGAATCGCATAAAGCAATTCAGAATTTCTATAAGGCACTAAAAGACCATAAGGTACAATCCCTGCACGAAGTAAACCTTATAGATACTGAACTTATAAGCATTGAGGAAAGTTTTAAGGATGCAATGAATGATGATTTTAACACTGCCAAGGCTATGGCTATCCTCTTCGACCTAAGTCATAAAGCCAGAAATCAATCACTTAACGAAGACTTTCGCAAACAAGCAGCTCATTTAATGCTCAAATTGGGAGCAGTATTGGGATTTTTTCAAATTGATTCTAAAGAACAAGAAAGTAAAATGCCAGATATAACTATAGCCCTAATAGATTTGATCCTCAGCTATCGAACCCAAGCCCGCACAGATAAGAACTGGCAGCTTTCAGACAAAATACGAAATGACTTACATCAGTTGGGCATCGTGATAGAAGACGGTCCTGATGGTAGTAGTTGGAGCCTGAGGTAAGAAAACATGAAAACAAAACAAATCATTCTGATTATCATTATACTTGCTGCCGTTATTACACTTTTCCTTGTGTTTCGCAATTTCGGGAAAGTAAAGCTCGATAAGCCAGAAAGTATAGTTTACGATCCGGTGTCAGAGAAATTTCTCATTTCGAATGTTGGTAATGGTAACATTGTGGCAATGGACGAACAAGGATCGCTTTCCGAATTCATTTCCGGCGAATTTGATGCACCTAAGGGAATGATTATCCAAGCTGATAAGTTATACATCACCGATCCAAATCAAATTCACGTAGTAAAATTAAGCGAAGCCAAGATTGTAGAAAGCTTTTATATAGAGGGGGCTAAGGGACTCAACGACATAGCCATAGATGAATATGGCAAACTTTATATTACCGATACCATCGATAACTGTGTTTTTGTTTACGATCCCACTTCCAAAACTCAAGAACGCCTTTCTAGCCCTTTATTGCAAGCTCCAAACGGTATAATATACGATAAACCTCGCTGGCAGATGTTTATTGTTAATCTTAGCCAGCATTCCCCCATTATTAGTCTCAATACCAGAGATAAGAGTTTTAGTATCTTTAAGGATACTATGTATTCAGATCTTGATGGCATTGCAATAGATGATCTTGGTAGAATTTTCTTTAGCTCATGGAAAGAAAACATGATCATTGAGATTCCACAAGAACAAAACCGATTTGTTACAAATTTCAAAGGATATGACGGCGCCGCAGACATATATTATCATCTGCCCGGAAACGAGCTTTTGGTGCCTATGTTCAAACACAATAAAATCGAGAGAATCCCGCTTGATTGATGTCAGTTGATATAAATTTAATCATCTATCCCAGTGTTGTTACCAAAACATTTAGCAATAAGGATTTATACAAAAACGAATTGTTCGTTTATAAATTGAATATTCCTCACGTTCCAAAATTGTTGAGCTATGGTCAAACGGAAGCAATGAACAGCAATTTATGGTACATCACAACCAAACGCGTCAAAGGAAAGCCATATCTGGATGAAAGCTTTTTTAACGCCTCTCAGATGGGACTGGCTGTGGCTGAATTCCATAAAGCAAGTTTAACTTCAAACAAGTGTTTGTGTCATTTTGATAATCAACCCAAAAATATCCTCTTGACTGGATCTGTTTATTATTTTGTTGATTTTACTGATAGTAAGATAGACTATCCAGAAACCGACATTACTCACCTCTTACTTTTTTGGGCAGATGAGTTCGATTATAAAGAGTTTATCAACCTTGTCACCAGTTTTTTAAATGCTTATCAACGAATTATCTCTTTAGACCCTAATCGATGGGCTACTTGCTTAAATAACAGCATATCTCGCTTTGATAAAAGACGACAGTTATTCCATAAAACCACCCATTCTAAGCATCGTGAGATAAATCGTTGTTGGTTGAGCGAAATTATCTGAACCACACTTTGAAAAGCCCTTCCCTTCATAGAATTTTAATCTCTTTTAGTCCTCGCCTTGTTATGTGCGATTGGCAATCTTGATACACCACTGTAATTTAAACTATGATTCAAGCTGCCATTCTCCCTTACCAACAGGAGAATCCCAATATAAAGCCTTGTTAATAACAGCCCGATTCGACAAGATAGAAACAATCAATCCGATAAAATGAATGATACTTCATCAATTTGAGTCTTTGGCGAAACCCACACAACGATACGAATTTTCCTATTGTTTTCCTTTCATCATGGATTCGAGTTGTTTCATTCCCTTAGGGCTGCTCATCTTCTTCATCATTTTCTTCATGTCTTCGAATTGACGCATCAGGCGGTTTACTTCCATTACTGGTCTTCCACAACCCTTAGAAATCCTTAATCGGCGGCTCCCGTTCAACAAGTCTGGTTTCTCCCTTTCATTATAGGTCATAGATTGAATAATGGCTTCAACGTGTTTTAAGGCATTATCGTCAATTTTAAGATCAGCAGGCATCTTGGGCCCTATACCAGGGATCATTTTGATAATGGAATCCAAAGGTCCCATTTTTTTAATACTCTGAAGTTGCTTTAGAAAGTCGTTCAAAGTAAACTGGTTCTTCAACATCTTGCGTGCCAGTTTCTCTTCTTCTGCGGCATTCAAAGTTTCTTCGGCTTTTTCAATTAGGCTTAATACATCGCCCATTCCCAAAATTCTGGAAGCCATCCTGTCGGAATAAAAAACTTCCAAATCCGGAATCTTCTCCCCCGTACCCACATAAGCGAGGGGTCTTCCAGTTACAGCCTTAATCGATAGCGCTGCACCCCCTCTGGCATCACCATCAAGCTTGGTGAGGATAACAGCATCAAAATCTAGTTTCTTGTGAAATTCATCAGCAACAGTTACAGCATCCTGTCCAGTCATAGCATCAGCAACAAAGAATATGTAATCTGGCTTGATGAACGCTTTTAATTTAGCTACTTCATCCATCATGTCAGTATCGATGTGAAGACGGCCTGCTGTATCAAATATTAGCAGGTTGCTAAAGGCTGAATATGCTTGCTTTAGTGCGGAATCTGCAATTGTAATTACATCTTTGCTTTCTTCTGCAACTACGGGAATATCAATCTGCCGCCCCAGTGTTTTAAGTTGTTCGATAGCTGCAGGACGATATACATCACATGCAACCATCATCGGCTTGATCCCTTTCTTTCGATACATCGCCGCAAGTTTGGCGCATGCCGTAGTTTTACCCGAGCCCTGCAAACCTACCATCATTACTTTTGTAAGTTTATTGTTATATACCTTCATCTCAAAGCCCTCGGTATCCATAAGGGCGATAAGTTGTTCGTGTACTATTTTTACAATCTGCTGACCGGGAGTAAGAGATTTCATTACTTCCGCACCAACAGCTCGTTTTTCCACCTCTGCGATGAAGTTCTTCACTATCTTGAAGTTAACATCTGCCTCAAGCAAAGCAAGACGAATCTCCCTCATGCTATCTTTTATATTCTGTTCTGTAAGATATCCGCTCCCTTTGAGGTTACGAAAAATTGTATCCAGCCGTTCAGACAAGCTGCTAAACATCTATTTTCCCCTTAATTTGTATATTGCTTGAGAATAGTCTTGCGCATCAAATATGTATGAAGCCGATACCAAAATATTAGCTCCAGCTTCAATGAGTTGAGTGCAATTATCTGCATTCACTCCCCCATCTACTTCAATCTGTAATTGAGGATATTGCTTTTTATAAGCTGATAATTGCCTTACTTTATCTATTACTGAAGGGATAAATCTCTGAGACGAATAACCCGGATTAACGCTCATCAATAAAACATAATCCAAGTCTTCTAAAATTGCGTCCAATGAATTGATTGGAGTAGCAGGATTAAGCGCTATTCCCGCCTTAATACCCAAAGATTTTATCTTTTGAATCATACGGTGACTGTGATACACCGTTTCCTGATGGAATGAAATCCACTCTATGCCAATATCTGCCAATGGCTCTATATAAGATTGAGGATTTGTTACCATTAGATGCGCATCCAAAGGCTTGATGCTTAGTTTGCGGATGGCAGAAACCAGTGGGTATCCAAAACTGAGGTTTGGTACATAATGACCGTCCATTAAGTCCAAATGAATCATATCGGCTGCTTCCAAAAGTTTTATCTCGTCTGCCAAGTGGGAAAAATCTGCTGAAAGAACCGACGCTGCAATTTTTATACTCATTTCTTTCTTCTCTTTGGGCTGTTAATTAAGTAGATTATATCGTTTATATTCTCTCCATACGCCGCATATTTACTAATGATATCTGCCTTTCGTAGAACCAATTCCTGCATCCACGTGCTGTTTTGTACCCCTACATAAAGGATATCATTGTCTAGTTTTATCGGGTGAGAGCGCTCTGCCAAAAGGTCACCAACAATCCTTTGCCAACAAAAATATGCTTGGATAAAATGGCTATATCTTTCCCCACCCAATGCCAAGATGAGTTTATGAAAGTTGCTGTCTGCACGAATAAAAGACATATAATAGATTTAGGGAGTATTACCCCCAAAAGTGACCAATACTCCCGTATAATTTGGTTTTATTCTTCGCTAAAATAAAGACCCATGGCGTTGTACGCCAGGATCAATACTGCCATAGACACATAATATACCGAACCGATACCCATAGTAGTGCTATCAACTCTCGACATCAAAATGCCAGGGATGATTGAAGCAATTACAAAGACAATGTAGCCTATGGCACGGTTTGCCAGAGTAGTACCCTTGCGGTTGATTAATACCACTGTGGTTAAAACCAGTGCGATAAACAAAATGCTAAGACCAAGCATCAGTGGAATAACAACACCTACGCTCATGCTTTCCGGCAGGTTTATTACACTGGTACGTAAAGTGATAAATAAAGGTGATGCGACGGCCAAGAGCATTAAAATGCCTGCTAACACTTTTCTAAACGTTTTGTTCGATCGTTGGCTTACTTCAAAATGGCGTTGGTTGTTTTTAAGAGTAAGATATACTACAAAACTTAGTGCCAGAAAGAAGGCAGCATATACAAGCATCATCACAGGGCGCCCGGTTATCATGCCCATCGTAGAAAGGACTGCGATGAAGAAAACCAAGCCTGCTATCTGCTTAAATTTAAATAATTTATCATGCATGGGAACCTCCCGGAAATATTATTCGGCTTCTGCTTCAACTACAAAGTTAAGATCGGCAACCACATCTTTATGTAGTCTAACTTGAATGCTGTGTTCGCCCAATTCCTTGGTATGGTGCTCCATTTGCACCGCAGAACGATGGATTTCCAAGCCTTCTTGCTGAAGAGCATGAACAATATCGTTTTCTGAAACTGAGCCAAACAAGCTTCCCTGTTCATCTACTTTGCGGACGAAAGACAGTTTAATAGAAGCGATTTTTTCGGCAAGTTTTTTTAATTCTGTAATCTTTTTTTCTTCGGTAGCCTGAATCTCTTCTTGTATGCTACCGAGACGTTTCATATTATATGGGGTGGCGTAAAGTGCATAATTGCGGGAAACAAGATAGTTTCTGGCGTATCCGCGTTTTACGTTTACTACTTCGCCTTGTTTGCCCAACTTTTCTATATTTTCGAGCAAGATAACTTTCATGCGGTATTTCCTCCACGTGTTTTGTTTCCGCTTATCCAACTATCGGCAAAACCGATTAAAACAAGCGGGATAAAAGCATAGATCAATGCTAGTATCATAACTATGCTTTTAATAATATTGTTTGTAATTACTCTGGAAATAAAATTCCACACCAGAAAAAAACCCTGGATAAGCGGAACTGTACATAATAGAATTAGAGTGTTTAAGAATACTACCTTAGTAGCTTCATAGAAATATAAGGGCAGTGATGCCATAATTAGAACGTTGTATAATACGCTAAACTTCATGGCTCCAGTATCCAAGGGAATATGAATGGTTTTATGAAAGATCAAATATCCAATCATTAGAGCAAATATCTGCCCCACTCCCCAAAATGCCGGCATCACTTTCTGCCATAAGTTTGCGCTAATTTGCATATACTCTTGATCCATAAAAGCCGGCATCTGCTCTTGCACCATCTTCATTCCTTCCGTATAGGCTGCATTTAGTATCCCATCAAAAATAAACATCCTCGCCAGAGAATAGGTTATAATCATCATAATCCCCGCTAGCAGGGCTTCACTCAATAGCTGATTGCGCCTGAGAATAAGCAAGAATATATAGACAACCAATCCAACTCCAAATATTGCATCGCAAGCAAGTAAAGGGGTATCGCCTCTACGACCGTCAATCAGCAACACAAGGATTGGCATCACAAAAAAGAGGATAATCGCTCTCTGCGGAGATACTAAAGCAGGACCCAATACCTTTGCACTGAAATACATTACCATTATCATCCCCAAAAAGGGGCTGATAAGAGATAATGTGCCACTCAGGAAAGGCAAAATGAACATCGGCTTATTCTACTACGTAGGGAATAAGCGCCATCTGCCTAGCACGTTTGATTTCTGTAGCCAACTTGCGCTGATGCTTGGCACATGTCCCGGTTAGACGAGCTGCTTCGATCTTACCAACATCCGACGTATATTGACGCATTAAATCAATGTTTTTGTAATCTATTACAATATCTGCATTGGCGCAGAACTTACAGTATTTCCTGCGGCTAAATTTCTTTTTTCTATCGCTATAATTCATTGTTTCTCCTAAAATGGAACATCATCGTTAGTTGCATTTTTTGTCTGTGTAGATTCTTCCGAAGGCATTGGCGTATCTGTTTCATACTGAGGTGCTTCACCATCACGAGGCTTCCACTCCAACAAATGAATACTATCCGCAGTCACTTCCGTTGATTTACGGTTTTGGTTGTTTTGGTCAGTCCAATTTCTGGTATCAACTCGCCCCTCTACAATAACTGCACTGCCTTTATGGGCGTTCTTATCCAGATATTCGGCTGTTTTACTCCAGGCAACACAATCTATCCAGCTTGTAACTGTTTGCCATTGGTCCGATTCATCCTTGTAGTTTCTGTCTACAGCAAGAGTGAAGCGCATTACCGCTGTTCCTTTGGGTGTAAATTTTAGCTCCAAATCGTTAGCTATTCTTCCTGCTGCAATAAACTTATTGAGTCTGGGTAATCTTAGGTCTGCCATAATACCTCCTTATTTCTCGTCACGAGCAACGAACATATGTCGGATTATGTTTTCGTTGATGTTGAACTGCTGTTTGATGGCTTTAATTGAAAGGCTATCCATCTTCATGTAGTTCACGTAATAATACGCTTCCTGATGCTTATCGATAGGGTATGCAAGCATGCGTTTCCCCCAAGCATCTGTCTTGATGATTTCAGCACCGGCTTCTTGCAGCGTTTTTAATGCTGCTTCATTAGCCGCATCTGCATTCTCTGCACTAAGCTTCGGGGTAAACATCACCATAAGTTCGTAATCCTTAATCATCCTTTTCCTCCTTTGGACATTTGATTCCGACAGTTTTACCATCGGAATAGGATTTCTTCCATTTACTATATTCATTCAACATGCTGTTGAAATCGCTTTTTATAAATGTATCTAAAAAGCGGACTACCTGTTTTAAGCTTTCGTTAAACCTTGTCAGTTCAACTTCCTCAAAATCTTCAAGGACATACCTTTCAGCAGGAATAAGATCGGATCTTCCAATTCCTATCCTTATACGTTTCAGTTCTGTTGGGGGCATGATTTGAAACAGTGATTTCAATCCATTATGCCCACCATCACCCCCGCCATTCCTTAGTCGTAAGGAAGCAGAAGGAAGCTCTATATCATCGTGGATTACTAGTATTTCAGATATCTTCCAGCGCAAGAGAGCTGCCTTAAGTGCTTTCTCTACCAAGTTCATGTATGTTTTTGGTTTGATGGCAACCGCTTGTTTATACACAATATAATCGAAAAGATCATTCTGTCTAAACGTCAATTGATGTGATTTTGCCCATTTATCAAGCGCTATAAAGCCAATATTATGCCTTGTACGATGATAGCGCTGAGGATGGTTTCCTAAAGCCACAATCAACTTCATAAACAGGGTCAGTCTTCTTCTATTGTTTCTGGCTCTTCGGCTTCTTCGGCAGTGGGTTCAACCGCAGCTGTGGCCTTGGCATGGATAACCACAAGCGTTACATCGTCGGCGTCTCTATATGTCCAAGAACCATGTGGAAGATCGCGTATATGTTTGGAATCGCCAACTTTCATGTCGCTAACATCTAGCTCAAGCCCTTCTGGTACCTCTGAGGCTTTACAGTTTACCTTTACTGTGCGTTGAATTACATCCATAAATCCGCCTTCCTTGATGCCTATTGCCTCTCCCATATAATGAAGCGGAATATCTACATCTATGGCGCTGTCTGCTCCAACAACCATGAAATCTAGGTGCAGGAAGTTTCTGTTAACTGGATGGATTTGCTTATCTTTAATAATAGTGTGGTACTTAGTGCCATCTACATTTAGTTCGTAGAAAGCTAATTCTGAAAAGCTCTTTTTGTAGCATTTCTGAAACTCATTACTATTTATGGAAAGCTTTATGGATTCCATGTCTCCACCGTATACAATTACAGGGATCAAGCCCTGAGCTCGCAGCTGGGTAAGATCGCTTTTCTTTTTGGTGTTTCTTGTTTCTGCGTTTAGAGTAAATATCATTTATTCCTCCATTTATTTACTATCTGAATAACAGACTAATTGATTCTCCAATGTGGATCTTTTTGATGGCTATCGCCAGCATTTCCGCAATGGAGAGTTGTACTATCTTTTTACAATTTCTTTTTTGCTCATTTAACATAATAGTATTGGTTACGAATAGTTTTTCTATTGGTGAAGCCTCCAAAGAGCTTATTGCTTTGCCAGATAAAACGCCATGAGTACAAGCAGCATATATCTTTTTGGTGCCCTGTTCTTGAAGAGCATTCGCTACTTTTATCAAACTCCCACCGGTATCGATAATGTCGTCGTATAAAATTGCTGTCTTACCGCAAACATCACCGATTATATTCAACAACTCAGTTTGGTCATTATTCCCGCTACGGCGTTTATCGCCAATTGCCAAGCCACAGTTCAGACGTTTAGCTAATGCTCGCGCACGATTTGCCCCTCCAGAATCTGGAGATACCACCACTATATCTTCCATTTGCATGATACTTTTAAAGTAACGAGCAAATGATGGAATTGCATAAAGATGGTCAACCGGAATATTAAAAAAACCTTGTATCTGATCGGCATGAAGATCTACAGTGACCACCCGGTCTGCTCCGGCTACAGTTATAATATCTGCCACCAGTTTTGCCGTGATCGGAACTCGAGGTTGATCTTTTTTATCGCTTCGGGCATAAGCATAGTATGGAATTACACAGTTGATGCGTTGAGCACTTGCCCGTTTTAATGCATCTATGATGATTAACAGATCCATCAGATTGTCATTAACAGGATAACTGGTTGGTTGGATGACAAAAACATCTGCTCCCCGCACATTATCATTTATTTTCACAAACGATTCATCGTTGGAAAACTTAAACAAATCTATATCGCCCAAAGGTATGCCTGCATATCTTGCCACTTCCTCTGCCAGAGGACGATTGGCATTGCCTGTTATTAGCTTTAGTTTGGAAAACATCCTTTGTACTCTCTTTGTGATATCGTTTTTGTGTGATGGGTAAAATAACCCAGCTTTGCAAAGTAATCCGCACAGAGCTTGGCTTTCTTTGCGTCCTTAAATATTCCAAAACAACTTGACCCACTGCCGCTCAGCATGCTTTTAACTGCACCGTGTAAACTAATTTGATCTAGCAATCGATCCACAACAGGGTACAACTTACGTACTGCCGGCTCAAGTCTGTTAAACATTGTAGAAATTGGATGATTAGGATCAAACAGCTTTACCTCACTTGGAAGCGGGACTTCCACAGCGCCATAAGCAGCACCGGCAGATATTAATATGCCGGGATTCACTAAAACTATGTTATCAATTATGATATCGCTCATTTCAGTGATCCTTTCACCCCGGTTTTCACCGTTTGCAGTTCCACCATGTAGAAAGAAGTTTATATCGCTCCCGAAGCTGGCGGCAATATGTTCCTTTTCCATTTGGCTTAGCTGCAATTGCCAAAGCTTATTCAGTACCTCAATAGCACTGGCGGCATTTGAACTTCCCCCACCTAATCCCGCAGCAATTGGAATCCGCTTTTTCAAGTAGATTTCTACTCCGGCGCACACCTTGTAAGTATCTTGTAAATACTTGGCTATCTTATAGATAAGGTTGTTTTCACCACTTAGCTCAGCAACCGAAGACCAAACTATTATGGACTCTCTTTTTGTCAAAACATATTTGATCTCGTCAAAAAGGTCAATACTGCATAAAACAGTATTGACCTTATGGTAATTTTCCGGAAGGCGATCTAATACCTCAAGAAATAGATTTATTTTTGCGTAAGAAGCGGCTAACATTCTTTTTCTGCTTCTTGGGCACCTCATCCCCATAGTAATAATAGTAATAGTAATAATAGTAATAGTTTTGCTTATTATAGTACTTCTGTACATAGATGCCATTTACAATAATGCCATCAATTCTGGCATCAATGTTCTCCATAAGCTCTTTTGTCCGCTTAATAATACCTTTCTCGGTTTGACCACACCTTACCACTACAAAGGTCATGTCAACTTTCTTGGTCAAAATCAGAGCATCTGTAACCGCAATTACTGGAGGTGTATCGAAAAGGATATAATCGAATTCGTTACGCAAATCGGAAATCATCTGATCCATTCGGGAAGAAGCTATCAATTCGGATGGATTGGGAGGCACAAATCCACTAGTAATAACGCTCAAGTTCATAATTCCTGTTTCTTTGATTATTTGATGAATCTTTACATCTGGATCAATCAGATAATCGCTGGAACCGTTTTCTTTGTCGATGTTAAATTTTGAGTGAATAGTGGGACGTCTCATATCCATATCCACCAATACTACTTTACTGTTCATTTGCGCCAAGGTAATAGCCATATTTGCTACAGAAGTTGATTTACCTTCTTTGGGGCCCGATGAAGTAACAAGCATAGTGGCACTACCGTCAGCCGTGCGGGAGAGGATATTTGTTCTCAGGGTACGATAAGATTCTGCAATAGGAGATTTTGGAGCATAATGAGATACCAATTGCTGCAATACGAAATGCATTGATTGTACAAGTTGGTGGCGGGTTTCGCCGTCGCTTTTCTCGATCATTTCACTAAACTCTGCTAATTTCCCTTCTGGCTCACTGATAACCGGAATCGTTCCCACTATCGGTAAGCGGACAAAGCCTTCCATATCTTCCAGAGTCCGCAGCTTTGTATCCATAGAGTGCACAATAAAGGCAACCCCCACTCCTAGGCCAAGCCCCAGAATTATTCCCACCAGAATATTCATTGATACTCTTGGCTTAATCG
>JAJBBD010000104.1 GCA_020532355.1 Candidatus Cloacimonadota bacterium
AAACAGTGCGCTTTCTTCGGGGTTATCTATATCTATCGCATCCATCGGTGTGCCATCGGTGGGAGAAGTGATAGAAGTATAAACATCATTATCTGTAATGTAGTTTTGCCAATATGCCCCAAGAGTAAAGATGCCAAAATCTTTTTGAAGCGAGCTATTAATGCTAAAAGCATCCCAATCGTAAAAATCTCCGGTTACATCCAGCCTAACAAGATGTGGGCTGTGCAAGCCGATACTGCTTTTATGGCGATAGTCGTTCTGGTTTATGTTCATGGCAGATACATAGTTTCTTTGCATATCTCTATATTCGTGGCGTAAAGCAAGCTCTACTTGAGCATAGTTGATGCTTTTATCTAGGGCTATATGCCAAGAATCTGTTTCCCACGAGTTAGCAAACTTGTTAGAGCTTATCCGATCCGAAAAATTTGCCACAGCCATATTTAACCAAGGATTTTGGAAACTGAATACAGAATGCCGATAGCGGCTGTCAATCTTATAATTTCCCAAATGCCAATAAGATGGATGCATTTCGTAAGCACTGCTTTCTTTTAGATAGGTAGCGATCTCAAAATTCCATAAGAAATCCTTATACCTATATGAAATGGACTGTCGCCCAGAGTTTCCGCTATTAGATAAATCCGTAAAATAGCCATTGTACATTGCGTAATCGAAACCGATGCTGAGACCTCTAAATCCAAAGATATTGCCCTTGGCAAAAGAACCCAACACATAGCGACTATCATAATCCCCCAAAGATCCCTGCAAGCGGGATAAACTTACGGGATAATCGTATTTTTGAGCCTTGACATTCATCCGCGTGCCAGAGTGTTCAAAACTGTGAAACTGTGACAAAAAACCCTGATACAACCAAGTTGAACTAAGCGTTGAGGGAAGCTCAAAACCTTCAACCTGCAAGCTCATCGCTTCGTTCATCAGGCCTGTAACATCAAAATTTGAATAGTAAATTGAACAGTTGTTGGGGTACCCTAAATGATCATAATACCAAGGGTTAGCAAGATTTATCTGACGTCGTTTATCAATGAGCTCTAAAACCTCTGTCTTATCTACCTCAATCAACTCTATACTTTCTTCATCGGGTTCTTCAATCTCTCTTAACATCTGCTCGAGCTCTTCGTCTAAAACGGTTTGCAAACTATCTGGCTCAAGCTGATTCTGATTCAAATCCAATAGGCTTTCATTTACGTCTGCATTCTGAGCAACGAGTACGTAAACACTAATGAATAACAGAATCAAAGCCAGGCGTTTTGTCTGTACCATAAATATGTCTCTTCTATCAGTTCTTTCAGTTTGGGGGGAGGATTCCATCCCAGTAGCTGTTTCGCTTTTTGAGAAGATGCAACCCAGCCTTCAGCCTTTATTTCCCGATATTTATCTAAGTTCAAGGTTACTTCTTTATTGGTAATTCTTCCATATTGCTCTATGCCAGAAAACGCCAACTTAGCGCTAAACGACGGTATAGTTATCTTGTGCATTTGCTTGCCGCTTACTTCGGTTATGGTAGCGGCAATTTCACTTTGGGTATAAACTTGATTATCGGTAGCAAAAAAAATCTCTTTATCCACATGTGTGTTCCCGATAAGATACAACAAAAAATCAGCTAACTGGCTAATATGAATCATGTTGATATAACGTTTTTTTCTACCTATCTGGAGATTTATGCCCATCGCCCCAAGCTTAAACAAAGGCAAAAAATCTGCATCGGAAGGACCATAAACCGAGCACGGACGCACAATATTAAAGGGCTTGTGGCATTGTGTTTGGATAATTTTTTCGGCAATAGCCTTGCTTTTACCATAGGTGCTGATTGGCTGTAAGGGATCAGATTCCTTTTTGGGATTTGTAATTGAAGAGGGACCCGCAGCAGCTTGAGAGCTGATGTAGATTAGCCGAATGGGATGTTTAACCAGGTTAACCGCAGAAACTACATGATGAGTTAAGCCTACATTTGCTGCCAGCATTTCATTTTTGTGCAGAGCTTTCGTTTTACCAGCATTATGGATTAACACATCAATATCTTCTAAGGCATTAGCCAGAGATTCACTTTGAGTAAAATCCACAATCCGCACGGGAATAGGAGCTATCTGGAAAGATTTACGTACAAATGCCACAGGTTCAAAACCTTTATGGTGGAAGTGTTTAACCAGGGTGCTGCCTACAAAACCGTTGGCGCCTGTAATAGCTATTTTCATCGGTCCCCTGTTCTTAAAGAAAAGTGGTGGGCGTTGAGGGACTTGAACCCCCGACATCTTGCTTGTAAGGCAAGCGCTCTCCCAGCTGAGCTAAACGCCCACTGCTTCGGTGTAAGCGCTGGTCGGGGTGAGAGGATTCGAACCTCCGACACCTGGTTCCCAAAACCAGTGCGCTAACCGGGCTGCGCTACACCCCGCAGCAGTTAGCTCACAAAAAATAAGTGCTGCTTTTCTGTCAATAATTTTCTTATCTTTACTTTATAATTACTGTAAACTGCCTATAGTTTGGGATGTGGACACAAAGAGTCAGCAAAACCTGCAACTATTCTGCTATATAGCAGATTATCACATTATTCCGATGCTACGTTCAACAACCAATTCGAAAGAGTGAAATCCTCCGCTACAATAATCGCCCCTACTACATTATGCTGATATCAAGGATGCTTTATCGGGACATCATTCTGCAGATTCGGGAAAATATTCCGGTTAAGCCACGCTAGAGTTATGTTTACGCAACAAGAATCTAAGCACAAACAAATTCACCTACAGATCTTTTTAGTATATATTGCAACGTTTGTTTTTCTACTAAGCTCTTTATTAAGAGCAAATTAATTGAGATGGGGATTATGATGAACTGACCATTATAGCCCAGATAGTCAGAAATATGTTGACAAATAACATGCCTCTCTTCAGCATGCGCCAAAGGAAATGGCAATATGCTGTAACTATTTAGTAATATCACAGTTACCGTATATATATTTGTTCTTTATTGATGATGTAGCTTGCAGTAGCACAACTTGCGGCGTTTTTTAGTTTTACAACTCAAATAACTAAAACAGGAGTTTACACAAAGAATTGATATGAACCAAAGTCGAGACAAAAAACAGATGATCCTCGATGTAGCCTCGAGGGTATTTTCTAAATATGGTTATAATAAAACTTCATTGGATGAGATCGCCACAGAGGCAAGAATCGCCAAGGGAACGATATATTATTACTTTACCAGCAAAGAAGATTTATTCATTAACGTGGTCTCAGAAAAAGCCGATAGCTTCATCGAAGAAATGCAACATAATATTGAAAAAAAGCAAAGTTTTGAAGAGAAGTTGCGTTACTTCTTACAAGCACCAGTAGAGTATATTTGTGCGGAAATGCCAATCTGGTTGGATGGGCTGAAAAGCATCCCCTTTAATAGCAAAAAGCATTTTGAGCAATACAGAATCCAGAACCGCAATAAAATGTTGGAGTTATTAATGGGGATCATCCAAGAAGGTATTGCCGAAGGAATGGTATCCGATCAAATATCGCAAGAACGGCTTTGTGAAGTAATAAACGACTGGTTTCTGATGGGTGATCTTTCCATAATGGTTGTAGATTTTGAAGGTTTTTTAAGCCGGATTGAGCGCGATCATGACGTAATATTGAAATTAATTTTATATGGAATATTGAAAAGAGGTACAACATGAAGAAGTGGATAGCATTAGTGATAGGAACAGGCTGCTGTCTTACTCTTTCGGCGATCACGTTGGGTGAAAGCATCCAATTGGCAAAACAAAACAACAAGGAGTTGCTTGTAGCCACCGAAGAAATATCCAAAGCAGATGAACAATATCGAGACGTGCGAGGCAGTTTATTGCCCCAATTGAA
>JAJBBD010000105.1 GCA_020532355.1 Candidatus Cloacimonadota bacterium
GATAAATGCTTAATAGAGAATCTAACTCTTAGCAAGAAGGATAGAATAAAGAAATTGGAGCAGTAAAAAAGGCGCTCATGTGAACGCCTATAATTACTAATGAGTTAGTTTATATCATTTCAATTGCTTTTTTGGGGCATTTTGCCACGCATTGCTCGCATCCGATACACTTATCTTTATCTACTTCGTGAATTTTCTTAATCTCGCCCTTAATGGCTTGAACGGGGCATACTTTAGCGCAGATAGTGCACCCAATGCAGAGCTCGGGATTTATCTCCGCTTTCTTACGCATGCCCGCCAATAGATCTTCAATTGCCTTGGTAGGGCATACAGTGGCGCAGATACCGCAATTGATACATTTATCATAATCGATTCGAGCTAAATTGTTTTCCACAGTAATGGCTTGAACGGGGCATTTTTTGGCACAAATTCCACAACCGATGCAGGGATGCGTACTGCCGCAGACAGCTTTGGCATCTGGTCCTTTTTCTTTGGAGGAGCATTTGATGTATACATTACGGTTGATGGGCACAAGCATGATGAGATTTCGGGGGCAGGCTCTCACACAAGCGCCACAGCCGGTACATTTATTGAAATCTATAACTCGCATACCATTGGCGTCCACAGAAATAGCGTCAAATTGGCAAGCTTTCTGACAGTCGTTTAAGCCCATGCATCCCCAAGAACAACTATTGGGACCGCCGGCAATGTTTACTGCAGCTTTGCAGGATTCCACACCATCGTAGTTATATTTCCATTTAGTGTTGTTATGTCCGCCGCTGGAGCAGTGGATCACGGCAACTTTTTGTTGCATAGCGCCGGCATCTTTTCCCATGATTCTGGCGATCTGAGCGGCAACTGCTGCGCCTCCAGGGGCACATTTGTTTATGGCTTCGCCTTCATTTACGATGCGTTCGGCATATCCAGCACATCCTGCTGCTCCGCACGCCCCACAGTTAGCTCCGGGAAGAGCTTCCATTATTGCCTCTACGCGGGGATCTATTTTTACTTCAAACACTTTCGAGGCAATGGCTAAGATCAAGCCGAAGATTAATCCTAAAGCACCAATGATTAATACCGGGATTCCGATTGTGTTAAGCATAGAGACGGATTCTAGAAGAATAAAAGTCATCTGCATATCTCCCTTAGATTTTGAAGCCCATAAAGCCGTAGAAAGCCAGAGCCATAATTCCTGCGAGGATCAAAGCAATGGGCATGCCTTGCATGCTTTTTGGTAAATCTGCTTTCTCCAGGCGCATCCTCAAGCCAGCCATAGCAAGTAGTACTACTGTAAATCCTACTCCGCTAAAAAATCCATTTAACACACTATCTAAAAAGTTGTAAGCAGTTGTTCCATCGCTTCTAAAAGCAGTGGTGTTCAAAATAGCTACGCCCAGAACAGCGCAATTGGTAGTGATAAGAGGTAAAAATACGCCCAAAGATTTATATAGAGCTGGGGCGTTTTTTTGGATCACCATTTCCACAAATTGCACTAAGGCTGCAATGGTAAGAATGAAGGCTATTGTTTGCAGATACATTAATCCGAAATGAAGCAACAGATATTTATTGATTAGGAATGTAATGGCACTGGCAAGGGTCATCACAAAGATTACTGCCATCCCCATGCCCAGAGCAGAATCCAACTTTTTGGAAACTCCCAGATATGGACATAAACCCAAGAAACGCGAGAGTACGAAATTTTGGATGAAGATGGCAGTCATTGCCATCACGAAGAGTTCACCAAGATATCCCATTATTTCTTCTCCTTAAGCATATTCATCAAAGCCATCAAAAAACCAAGAGTGATGAAGGCTCCGGGGGCAAGGATGGCGACCAGCATGGGGTCATAAGTAAGCGGAGTAATCTTTATTCCCAACCAAGTTCCAGCTCCTAGAATCTCGCGGATGGTGGCAATTACACTTAGCGACAATGTGAAGCCGAGACCCATTCCAATGGCATCTGCGATGCTGAGCAAGACGTTGTTTTTGCTGGCAAAAGCTTCGGCTCTGCCCAAGATGATGCAGTTTACCACAATCAGTGGGATAAATAGCCCCAAGCTTTTGTGCAAACCAGGTAAGTATGCTGCCATTACCATATCGACAATAGATACAAAAGAGGCAATAACAACAATATATACGGGGATCCTGATTTTGGAGGGAGTTATGTTTTTGATAAGTGAGATGATGATGTTTGAACATAGCAGTACAAATGTAGCGGCAAATCCCATTCCCAAGGCGTTGATTACCGATGTGGTCACTGCTAAAGTTGGACACATCCCCAACACCAAAATAAAGATGGGGTTATCCTTAATAATTCCTTTACTCAGTTCTTTTACAAAACTCATTGGATACCTCCGGCGCTAATATCGGATTTAACGGCTTGAATTCTATTGCGTATGGAATTTGTTATACAGCGCGAAGTAATTGTGGCACCAGAAAGAGCAATCACTGCACCGCCATCCTTATCCACATAAAGATTTTCTATGGTCATACCGGCATATTGGCTGGTGAAATTATCGTTTGTGCAATTTGCTCCTAATCCCGGAGTTTCTGCCTGATCAATTATCTTTATGCCCAAGACTTTAAAATCCTTATCTACTCCCACCATGGTCTGCACAGTGCTGGAATAGCCAATCTCGGCGGCGATAAAAGTATAGCCCAATATCTCTTGAGTTTCAGGATTGGAAGCCACAAAGTAAGATGCTCCATCTGCTGTTTGAGCCTGTGTAAAGTTAGCATTCGGGATTAAGGCTTCACGAGTAGCAATTTCTTCTTTGGCTTTGCGTTGGGCAATAACCGGGGCTGTAAGTGTATTTATATAGGCAAGAATGCCACTGGCAACAGCACAGAAGATCAGTAAGATGAGTGAGAGCTTGATATAGTACTTCATTTTTTCACCTTCCCAAAAGCTTTTGGCATGGTAAGCATATCAATAAGCGGAGTAAAAACATTCATAAATAAAATGCTGTAACTTACTCCTTCAGGATAACCACCTACCATGCGAATTACAACGGTTAGAAGTCCACAGCCTATACCAAAGATTATTCTACCGCTCTTGGTGATGGGTGTGGTAGTATAATCGGTTGCCATAAAGAAAGCTCCCAACATTAAGCCACCGGAGAAGATATGGAAAAAGGGTAGCATTACCGAAGTGCTAGTGCCGGGAATACCGCCAAAGATGAAACTTAGCACAAAAACAGTGCCAATATAATATAACGGAATGCGCCATTCGATGATATTCTTGTAAAGCAAATATACTGCTCCAAGCAATAAGGCAAACGCAGATACTTCTCCAATACATCCGCCGATATTTCCCCAAAACAAGCTTTTGAGGGTTTCAATCTCAGTAAGGCTACCGAATATTCTGGCACCTAAATCAATGCCACCGGCTTGAGCGTTTATTTCGGATACAAAACTGGTGTCGCGTAAGGTTTTGGCAACATTTAGAGGGGTGGCAGAAGTAACCAGTTCATAGGCTTTGGGAGAAAGCTCGCTGAGGTTGTTGGCAATACTGGTAAGGTTGTTGATACCACTCATAGCGGAGTTTTTTGCCGCTACCCAACCGGCAGTCATTTGCGTAGGCCAGCTTGCTAGGAGGAAGGCACGTCCTAAAAGAGCGGGGTTTACAGGATTATTACCCAAGCCCCCAAAAACTTGTTTGCCAACGATAATGGCAAAAGCTGCGCCTACTATGGGTAGCCAAATTGGGGCACCGGCGTGGATGTTGAAAGCGAGGAGCAAACCAGTAAGAAAGGCAGAGCCATCATGAACTGAAATAGGCACTTTGCGTAGTTTCTGAACGGCTGCTTCACAAACAACTGCAGTAATGGCACCGGTTAGAGAAAGCATTAAAGCTCGGATTCCCCAATAATAGGTTGCAAATATTAAAGCTGGAACAAGAGCTAATACAACATTCCACATCACATTCTTTACGGTAGTTCTATCGTGCACGTGGGGAGCGGGGGAGACTATCAGTTTATTGTTGCTATTCATAATCACTTATTCCTTTGTGCTTCCGCATAGCGAATCTTGCCGGTATCGATCCACTGTACTAAACGTATCTGAGCTGGGCATACATAAGCGCAGCTTCCACATTTGATGCAATCGTTCAATCCGGCTTTCACTGCCATATCCAGATCTTTATACTTTACGGCATTAGCTATCATTGAAGGCATCAAATTCATGGGGCAGACATCCACACAACGGGCACACCGTAGGCAAGTATGTTCGGCCGCAGATTTGGCTTCCGTAGTATTGAGCAGTACTAATCCGCTACTGCCCTTAGTTATGGCTGCATCCAACGAGGGCAAAGCAAAGCCCATCATCGGTCCACCGGAAATAGCCTTACCAATTTCCTCTGTGGTGCCAGAGCAGAATTCCACTAATTCACTATATAAAGTGCCAATGGGAGCAAGTATGTTTTTGGGTTGTTTCACAACAGAGCCGGTAACGCTAATTATGCGTTCGATCAGGGGTTTCTGATAGCGTACGGCTTCATATATTGCTACAGCAGTCCCCACGTTTTGTACAACCACACCCACTGCCATCGGCAGTCCCCCGGCTGGCACTTTTCTTCCAGATGCGGCAAAGATCAATTGCTTCTCAGCTCCCTGTGGATATTGCATTTTGAGTGCTACTACTTCAAGGTTCTTCTCTTTGGCGCAAAGTCTAGTCATCTGGGCAATGGCATCAGGTTTATTGGCTTCAATACCAATCATGCCTTTTTGGGCACCGGTAACCTTCATTATGAGTTTAAGTCCGTGCAGGATATCTGCGGAGCGTTCCAGCATCAGACGGTAGTCGCTGGTGAGATATGGCTCGCATTCCACACCATTCAGAATAACCAAATCAATGGGCTTATCGGCAGGCGGTGAAAGCTTCACGTAGGAAGGGAATCCAGCGCCGCCCATGCCACATAATCCTGCGGCAGCGATGCGCTCTTTCATGGTTTGTGGTTCAAGCTCCAAGAAGTTCTCATCATCGCAAAGATCAATCATTCTGTTTGCGCCATCGGAAGTAATCTCGATGGCGGTGGACATTACGCCGGTTGGATGCATGAATTTGCCAATTTTGCTTATCTTACCGCTAATTGAGGCATGTTGGGCAAGGGAAACAAAGCCGGTGGCTTCTGCAATAGTTTGTCCTTTGAGTACAACCTCACCCACTTCAACAATGGGTGCAGAAGGGGCTCCGATGTGCTGAGAAAGATGAATTATCACCCTATTGGGGGTGGGAAGTATGCTTATGGCTGCGTCTTTAGAAAAATGCTTTTGATCGTGAGGGTGGATACCCCCAGGAAAGGTTTTTAATTGCATTAACTCTCCCACAGGCTTCGGAAAAAAGCCAAATATGTATTTTTTGCCACTTTTCTGATGTCCTCAGATTAGGCAAGGATTTTTTTGTGCAATATACCCTATATTTCTTTAAGACTTTCGTCTATTCCCTTTCGAATCTCATACCAAAAATCAAAAGCTGCTGCCTTCTTATTTTCGGCAAATCGGCATAACCACATATTGAGATCTTCATCGTTTTGGGCACAATTCATCATTAATAAGGCTTGATGTGTGTAATCTATATCTCGTTCAGATTCCCAGAATACCGAAGCATTACGACAGTTTATTCGTCTTGCGGTTATGTGATTGCATAATTCCAGTTTTTTTCTTAATCCAAATAGTTCTTCAATGATAATCGGCAACATTTCTTCTGCCCAAGCTCGATGGAAGCGGCATACACCAAGGTTGTCCAACATGATCTCGGTCTTCATTCTATCCGCATTTACTTTACCCAAATACCTAGGTTTAAAATACTGATTTCCGTAGTACATATAATATCTGCCCATTGCCGGCATGGGGGAAAGCACTCCGGGAGTCCAATATTGATTAGGAACCATCCAGCCTCTGCGCCCAAAAGCGTTATACACAAAGGTATCCATTATAGATTTGCCCTTCTTTCGCGATAAGCGCCGGGCAAATTTGCGTGCTCCTTCGTCCAAATTGATTCGGCGCGTAGCTCCCAACATATTATCTAATAAGGCACAGACCAAATTCGCATTATGCATAGAATCGGCAACAGAGTCGAAACCATCTGCACTCCATTTTGGTATAGTTTGCACTCCCAATTCCTCTGGCGAGATGCTACCGACATCCAAACAGTCCATCAGCCAGGCTACAAATCCTCCCACTGAAATGGCATCGAAACCAAGACTATCTGCTTTATGGCAGGCTAATTCTGCTGCTCGTTGATCGAATATTCCGCAAAGCGGACCTAAAGCCTGATAGGGCTCGTAGTCTTTTTTGTATATGCCCTCATATTTCTTGCATACTGCCACGCAGGGTTCACCGCAGGTATTTTGCTTTTTGGGTACAATTGTTTCGCTGTTAAACTGTTTAAGATAGTGATTTCGGATATGTTTCTCGTGAAATGCTTTCCGTTCTTGCTGGCTCCAGTATATACTACGATAGTTAAATGCCAATAAGGTTTCAGCATTATTGGTGAAGTTCACTCCAAAGGTGCCGCCGGTATCTACATCGGGATCAAATCTATATTTCTTGGTTGACTCCAGATCCTTGGCAAGCATCTTTTGTTCATAGCGTGCTCGAAACCACTCATCTGCCACTTTACGATCTCGGAAATCTTCGTCGATATGAGTACCGCCGTAGATTATGGCACAAATGCCATGTTGCTGATATAGTTTTGAGCCTAAACCTCCTCTTCCTGCCCAAGTATCAATGTGGCTAAGTTTACCATCTTTTATTGGCACCGACACTATTCCCCCAATATCGGAATACTTGGCGGCAGGTCCCACGGCTAACACGCGCGGATCGTGCTCATAACGATCCTTATAGCGATCATGCACGTGGTTCATC
>JAJBBD010000106.1 GCA_020532355.1 Candidatus Cloacimonadota bacterium
TCAAAGCGCATAAACTAACTATCCCTTATTTAATATCTTATGGGTGGTTTGGACTTCAAGGCCGTGCATAATTACACGCCTGCTTTTGAAGTCCATGAGGCCTATTAAGTTCAATATCAGCAGGAACTTAATTGGCCTCATGAACTCCAATAGCATGGTTCAGGTTTATGTATTAAGAGTCACCGAAAATTGCAGATGGCGGATTAATTAAAATGAAAATTGGCTATACAGGTTTTTACATATTTGAGTCTGTAAGATTGCCGGGCAAGCTTGCGTACAGGTATTCTGCCTTGAACCAAGGTGCCAGGACTTTGATGTATTCACGGACATCATCCAGGTTCTTGGACTTGGTGCCAAGAGCCATGAGGTAAAGCAATAAGCTCGGAGCAAATAAAAAAGTGGGGAGCTAGATCAACAAGATCCCCACTATTATTCATTGTCGCTTATTTGAGGCTCAAATCGGGCATGTGAGTAAAATCGGGCTTGAGTGGAGGATATTTCTTGATGTCTTCCAGCACGATTTTTATCGCCATATCCAATTGTGGGTCTATCCCTTGTGCATAGTCTTGAGGCATAATATCCACTTCAATATCGGGGTCTGTACCATAGTTTTCCACGCCCCAACCTACATCTTTGAACCAGAATGAAAACTCAGGCTGAGTAGTCATAGTACCGTCAACCAGCCAGTTACGAGGCCAGATGCCAATTACGCCACCCCATGTTCGTTTACCAATTAGTTTTCCCAATTTCATCAGTTTGAAGGCATGGGAGAAGATATCTCCATCGCTACCAGCCTGTTCATTAGTGAGGCAGACTAGTGAACCTGCTGGAGCTTCTCCGGGATATGGTTCATGACCGAACCATCTGGTACAATCGTATCCTATACGCTTGCGCGCCAGCTTTTCTAAAAGTAGCGGAGATACCGATCCGCCTCCATTGTAGCGAACATCCACAACAATGCCTTCATAATCCAATTCTGTGAGGAAATAACGATGAAATTCCTTCAATCCATCCCGGCTCATATCCGGAATATGGATGTATCCTACCTTTCCTTTGCTCTTCAAGTGTACATATTCTCGATTATCTTCTACCCAATCCCGATAGCGTCCTTCAAATTCGTTGTTTATTGGGCTTACTGTCACAACTCTCTTGTTGCGTCCACGAGAATCTGTTACTGTGAGCTGAACTTGTGTGCCAGCATAATTTACCAGGCATCGCTCCGGCGTTTGCTCAGCACTAAGCGAAATTCCGTTAATTTCTTTTACGATGCTACCTTCGGGGATGTTGATTCCTAAGCTCATTAGGGGTGAACGATTCTTGCTTTGCCAAAAATCTCCCTTGATGATGCGACTTATCTTCCACTGTTGTTTTTTGGGATCAAAGCTCCAATCCACCCCAAGTTTTCCCATGGGGTAAGAAGGTCCTATGCGGTAATCTCCACCAAATTCATAGCAATGTGAAGTACCAAGTTCGCCCTGCATTTCCCACATCAGATCGGAGAATTCTCCCCTACATCCGATGCGATCTACAAGGGGGTAGTAGCGTTTGTAAACTTTGTTCCAATCAATGTTGGACAGTTTTTCATTCCAGTAAAAGTACTTCTGCAGGCGCCAGCCTTCGCGGAACATCTGTTTGAATTCTTCCAAGGGTTCAATTTCTACTTTAAAGCGGTTCAAATCTATCCATCCACTTGCTCTACCAGGTTTTATCTCTTTGGGCAATTCACTCTTGGGATCTCGCTTTGTAGAGATTATACGGAGTTGTTTGTTTACCCAGTAAATCATTGCGGATCTATCGATATTGAATGTGTATGAATTCACTCCTGCTATAAATAGCTGTTCTTCAAGCTTTTGTAGGTCATAACAATAGATATCCACTTTCTGTTCTTGATTGTCTTCCAATATCTTTGTATAGTCGTATTTATAGTAGAATAGCTTATTTGGTATGGCGGCGATTCCGCCCATAATCATGGCATCTACGGGGAACTCCTCGATTCTTTGACTAATGCCATCAAAATCTATCTCGATTGGTTTAACCTTTTCTGGTTTTTTATTCTTATTATTTTCATTCTTCTGTTCGGGTTTTGGTTCCAGAGCTTTGAGACCGGGATTGAATGGAGAATGTGCATCCTTTTTGAGTGTGATCAGATAAGGCTTCCTATCTTTTATGAAGGAAAAGGAGAATTGCATACTATCGCCGATCGGTTGAAAAGTACGACTGGAAACGAAATAGAGGTATTTACCTTCAGGATCGAAGCAAGGTTGAAAATCATACTTCACGGGATTTGTAACTTTGTGAGTTTCACGTTTATCAAGGTCATAGATCTTGATAGTGGATGTAAGTCGATTTTCCTGAGTAGAATAGGCGATCCAGCGACTATCCGGCGACCAATTGTAGCCCTCAATCAATCCGAATTTATTCTGGTCTGCTTTGATGAGTTCTTCGGTTTCCAGATTTAACATGCACAGCTCGTTACGGTGGTTCGAAAAAGCAATCCATTTGCCGCAGGGCGAGGGCTCAAATTCATAGGGTCGGCCAAAATCACCCTTATAAATTCTGGGTTTGGCCTTGGGATCTGGTGAACAGAAATCCCAACGAATGGGATACAATTCAAAATGTTCTATATCGCCTTCGTCAGAGATGGTGAGTATGCCTTTATTATTGGGCAAAACCGTGCTACATAAATAGCGTACGCCATGCTTTTTCCCATATTGCTGGATACTGCCTTCCCAAGCCCCGCCAAAAAAGGCTTTACCACGAATATCCATGCAAACTGAGCCCGCATCGGGACTGAGGTTTGCACAGTTCAAGTACTTGCCGGGATCAACAAACTTATGGTAAAGCTGGACTCTGGGGCTACGATAATCTATTTTGAGCTGCTTTGTTCTATCACTTGCTATATCCAGTGAATAGATGTCTCCACCTGATTGCCAGACTATGGACTTTCCGTCGGTACTGGCATTTCTGGCATAATAATCTGTATGAGATGTATGTTTGCGGATGTCTTTGCCCTTTAAATCGGCTGAGTAGATATTTCCAATCCCTTCATGATCCGAGATGAAATATATCCTATCTCCAATCCACATGGGACAGCTCAGGTTGCTATTAATATCTAAATATCTGCGAAATTTGCCCTTGCCATCGGCATCAATCAGGAAGTAACCGGCAGTACCTCCACGATATCTTTTCCAGCGAGCAGGATCTGAGGTATTGCGACCTAAGATTACTCCCTTTTTGCCAAAACTGATGCTTAGGGCAGGACCGTAATTCAGTTTAACCGGAGGCATCCCATCCAATCCTACTTCCCAAAGAACAAGTTCTCTTTGCGTAAAGGAGCCGCATGTGCTGGCATAGATTATCTTTTCGCCTTTCCAGCACAGAGGGAAACAATAGTTTCCCTGCCAGGTAAGGCGTTGGGCTTTTCCACCCTCTGAAGGTATTACATAGATCTCAATTGTGCGATCTTCCATGCCTAGATATGCAATCCACTTCCCATCAGGTGAGAGTAGAGGTTTACGGATTGGTCCCAGATTGGAACTAAGTCTTTGCGCAGTTCCCCCTTTAAGGGATACACTCCAAAGATCATCTTCTGAGATAAACACTACCTGTTTTTCATTGACAGTGGGCATTTGATAATAACCTTGCATGATGTCTCCTTACTAAATTGTTAACTAGTATCATATTTTTTATGCAGCGTTGCTCATGTCAAGCATTATTTTCTAATACTCATATCTCCCCATTGTCAAGCATGGAATTATTAACTGCTTATCCTACAACCATTTGCCGCCAAATACTAGGATATGTTATTTTGTTATCCAAGCAAGGTAGAGGCTTAAGACTCGTGCTATTCTAAAATAAACTAAGTTATATATGAGACCATTACCCATCCATATTTCTGTCTTACATGCCAGTGCATTTCTTCTATTTTCCATCGTAACTAATAAATAAACCTGCTGTCGTAAAGCTGGTTAGAAGCGTTAGTTCCACGATTAGCAATCGTTTGGATAAAACTACTATTACGCTAGTAATGGAA
>JAJBBD010000107.1 GCA_020532355.1 Candidatus Cloacimonadota bacterium
ATTCTTTCGCTTCGTTAATGTCCTTGGGATCCTTAACATATCTCGTTTTTTCATATACTCTCTCACCCATTCTCGTACCATATAGACCTCGTCTATCCCATTTTGCATACATGCCGAGGCTATTATTAAGTGACACCTGAAATGTCAAATCGTGACAGCCATTTGACAAAACAGTGGAAATGCCCTCAGTTCGTGACACTCTTTTGTCAAATCATCGGAATCCTCAGGCTGTTATAATGACCAGCAATTTGTCAAATCATGACTCCAATTTGGCAGGTTGTGACACCTTTTTGTCAGATTGAGCATAGTCAGATTCCAACTCACCTCTTGAGTCTAGCGTTCGGTAATCCAATTGAACGTCGATGTTATTCTCGTCGTGACTTATCAGATAATGCTTAGGCGATCTTTGATAGACATTCACCTTGTCATGTGGAATGAGGATCGAGTTTTCCAAGATATATGATTGGGTCCCAAACATGTGCTTCTCCATAATGCCTGAATGTATATTGAGAACGAATTGCGGGTCTATCCGGTTTTTGATAATCTCCAGCAGGTCGTTTAACTCCGTAAGGTTTTTATAGCCCGGAATATTAGTCTTGTTATCTTTGTTATAGTAATCTGGGATCAGCAGAAACAGATATTTACGAGCTCGGCTGACACCCACATTGATTATGTATCGTTTGTTAAGCATAATCGCATTTTGGGTACCCGCAATGAATTGTGTCGTTTTTGATGTTGGTGGATACTTGAGGGGAGTATTAAAAATGCAGAAAACGATGTCTTTCTGACCGCCCTGAAAGCCATGAATGGTATCTGCTTGATACATGAGATTATCAAAGTTCTGCTTTGCCATTAGTTTTTTCACAAGATCTGCTTGTGATCTGTAGGGACAGATGATACCAACGCTGTGTTCAGCACCCAATATATTCACGATGCTCTTGATATATTCAACGACCAGCAATGCAGAATAGGGATGGGTAGAGCTCTTTTTGACCGACCGCGAGTGATAAACATCCCCCCCGATAACTGGGCATCTCACGATCGTTATAGGTTTAGGATTGAATTGTTTACTTGTCGGTAGGGAAGGTATTGATTCAGGATCAATATCTGCCTCATGTATGATGTTGCCATTATAGCAATACTTGCTAAACAACTCCCCGATCGGTTCCAGGCACCTTCTTTGAATTAAAAGCTGTTCAACATGATATTCATAGGGGCTGAGTTGATACTCCTCAACACTTGATTGGAAAGATGTCAAGCCAACCATGCTATAGATAGTTTGCTCCTCGACTTCGCTCTTAAACATGTCCATCTTCTCAGCCAATTGTCTATCGTCCATAATCTCTGGAAAATTATAGATAGGTGGTATCTGAAGAGGATCGCCGGCTACTATGAATTTGCAGTCCTTATTATGTTTAGCAGCCATTATGATGATATAGGTGACAAAGTGAACTGGTAGCATGGAAGATTCATCAAAGATAATGTAATCCCAGGGAGTAGAGGCGAATTTCTCCATTCGATAGCCATCATAGGGAAATCGGATTGCTGTCGTCACAGTCAGGATTGTTCCATCTTTTTTGGATTTCCCCGGGTTGGATACGATCCCCAAGTTGTTTATCTCTAGATTTGTACAGTTACCAAACCTTACAGTGTGATCTATAAGCGGGGAGTTCTGCTCGATGAGTTTATTAATGAGTTCATCAGCAGCAGCATTTGTGGGTGCGAGCACCAGGATATTGCCGCAATCCATTGCCAATTTTGTAAGTTTGGAAGCCAAAGTGAATGTTTTACCGGTACCTGGAGGTCCAAAGATAAACTCAATATGTTCACTCAGCTCATTTTTCAGACAAGCATCATCTTCATAGCTTAGGTCATGATATGCCTTTTGCCAGATTCTGGACACATCGACAAAATCCTCAAAATGCAAAGTAAACTGGGTATTCGGCTCAAATTCTGTGATTAATGACTCTGAAAGAGGCTTATCAAATAGAACCTCAACATAGTCAGGAGCTAGAGTCACGCTCTCAATCTTGCAACTCGTCAATGGTTTACTATTGTCTCCATAGCTCAGCTTAATGTTCTTGGCAGTTTCATAGCTTTGAAGAATATATCGCCTGGGCATTGATAACTGTAGTATTATCTTGTCATTCAATAACTTGTGGGCATCGAATCTAACACTTTGACTGGCACTTTTATACTCGTCCTTTCTTCCGTAGTTCAAAGCCCAAAGGATTGTCTTAAACCACTTGAAAGAGTATTGAGCCATTGGGGAACCCAATGCCCATATCGCAATCTGCCTAATCAACTCAACAAGCTTTTTTCTTTGCTCATCGTCTAGATCATCGGTGATATCAGAATCAGGGTCAAGAGTTAATAGCCAATCCGCTCCAAATACAGTCTCCTTGTATTCATCCCAATGTTTGAGCAGATATGATAAGGCTGCTTTCTGGCTGGCTATACCCTTCGCAGAAATTATCCCGTCAGAGATAATCGAGCCTTGCCCTTGGAATTTTTTAAACAACCATAATCCCCTATCAGCATAGTCTCTGGAAAGTAGTTTTGAATGTGATATGAACCCCTCAAGATCAGGATCATTATCCAGCACCAGAATCTCCGCTGGATGCCATGTCCCATCCTTTGCGATAAAGCTTGATCCCCTGCCAAGTGTTTCCCACACTTCAGGACTGATTTTCTGTTCTAGCACGATAAGGACTGAACCCAGCCCCTCCGCAATTTGGGGAGACAATTGTTTATCAGGACACAAGGCATTTGCTATCTGCTCATAATCAAGTTCTTTGATGCTAAAATGGTCTAGTAAGCCAGCAATTCTATCTCGGATGTTTTGACTTATTAGTGTTTTCTTGGACAAACCAGAGTCTTCTAAAACACTAAGTGTCTGGGAGTTGTTCAGATAATCAGGGATGCAGTACCTGATGTCGTTTAAACTAACAAGACAAGAAAATGGTTCTGCAAGATCATTAGGAATCAGTTGATTGGAGCAAATAATCCCTAAATAATTATCTTCATCCAGTTCCCAGAAAACTCGATCAATATCCGACAACTCTCCTGACCAACTAATGCCGTCAGAAAGCAGAAAGAAAAGTGATTTCCATAAACCACTGTAATCAAGTCCATACTTATCCAATAAGGATGGCTTATCCTCAAAGCTACCCTGAGAGTCTATCAGTTTTTTGATTGTATCGGCAAATTCCTTGCCTATAGTAAGAGCTAAGTCACTATTGTGAGTACATGTAGCAAGCTGTTTCCTCCCCACATCTAGATTGAAATTGGCATTAATAAGAAACTTATACTCACTACGAGTTCCAAGAGCTGGTACGGTTACCCAGACTGGACAGATATCTTCGAAACCAGACAAATCACAGCCAGATATCTTGAACACTATATTCCAGTCGCTAATGCCTTTAAAAGCCAGGAATCGGCTACTTCCCATTGTGAATATATTGATGTTCTCGAAAAATTCCTCAGTTGAATAGCTGAACTCCTTGAGATCAAATCTAACATTCTTGATCTTCTTGCTCATCAAAGGCATCAGGAATGCATAATCATCAAATACACTTAGTAACCTATTGTAAACCTCCGGTGACCCAGTTCGAATACTGAAAACTGTCACATCACTGTTATTCACAAAACATTGTAAGGTTGCTAGTTCCTCAGATTTCAATGGCTCAGGATACATTCCTCCAACAATCTTGAAATTTAGCCTTCCACTTACAATCCATGGTTCGTCTGTAGCAAGGTAAATACTCTTGAAGCCAAGTCCAAATTTCCCTGTTAACCAATCTCCTTGCTTGTCAGAATAGTTGAGTGTGAGCATTTTATGGAGATCGTTGCTAAAATAATTACTCATTTCGCTGCTGTATATATTTCCTTCTTGTTCATTGATAAATCTGCCGTTATGTAAAACCGTAATTGTCCCATCATCGGGATTCGGAATCACTTGAAAGGTATAGTTCTCAGTTTTCCTAGAGAGGTTTTCCAATTCAGAGCAAGCATCGTCTGCGTTTTGGAACAATTCAAACAGAATAGAACTGAGATCATATTGGAATCTTTCAAGCTCTTGCCTCACACCTTTTAATATGGCTCTTTGGACGTTTTCATCGTGTAGTGCAATACTGACATTAGCCTCTAATTCTCTGCGTTGATCCATATATGATTTATCGGCTTCCTCGATAGATTCAAACTTACCTGTAACCCTTTTATAATTCATCTCCTTATCTTGTTGCTCCAGTTTTCTTACCTGTTCAATTTCTCGACCGATTCTCAATCTTTTGAAGGTATGCATCATTTCGCTCTTTATTATTTCCTGGACAATGGAAATACTAACCTGGTTATCAACATCAAGCTGGTTCCATACCAGTGATTCAACCAGCGACTGTTTGGGGGTTAACTGATACGCTTTTAGCACGAGGAGATTTAGGGCATCATGCAAACACTTTTTCAACCCATCCACCCCAATGGCGTCAATATCAAGCATATGGAAATCGAAGTCGACCACCCTAGAAGTATCATCTCTATGAACAAACCTTAGTAACGAAGGCTCACTTTGAAACTGAATTATATCTCCGGTTAATGAATGAGCCTGACTTGAATCAGGATGGCTTACAAATCGCAGATTAATCTTTGTATCCCATATTTTCTCTTCAATTTCTTTCATTACGTTTGCCAGATAATCTGGTTTATTTTGGTGGCACAATTGAAACTCGTCAATCCAAGGTTTTTTTATACTACTTCTTACACTCTCTACACTATTAACTTCAGAGAAGAAATAAGAATCAGCCCATTGTCTCCATTTTGGATCTCCATCTGCCAAGAAAGCCAAGAAAACACCAATCAGATTCTTGTTTATATATCTACTGCATAATCTTAGGTATTCCAGCAAGTTATCCATATCAAACTCTGTCTGATTATCCAGTATGATTAGTTCCGGCTTATGGACAATGTTTGCGAAGTAATCATGTGAAAGCAGCTCACCGAGTTTGATTTCTAAAACATGGTCTCTATTAACAAGAGTATCGTTAAGGCATAAGCGACTACTCGGCAACCATACTCCTTTTGAATTGGGCAATCGTATTTCCCTTAATAGATCAAGACCAGAGCCCCCGTGCAGATACTCCATTACTACTGTGATGAAATGTGTGTAAATCACAGAGCTTTCTAAGACCGGAGAATCCCTCTCAATAGCCTCAGCCCATGACTTCATTATCTCTATCTGTTTGGGGATCGGTGGGTTGCTCATAAACAAATGCGGCTTAATGAGCCTATCAATTTTCTCTGGACTTACGTCCTGTTTGCATCTGTTTAAAATTCTGATAATCTCGTGATCATTAAGAGCATATTCAACTGATGGATAATAGTCATTCCAATCAGCCTCTTCGCTCATCCTGAAGATGTTTAATGGTGATGTCCCTCCAATAAGTTTACCCATGATAATCAGAATCTTCTCTTCATCCCAGAATGAGGTGTTCTTAAATTTATCAATTAAACTCTTATCTTTAAGTATATCTGGTAATTCGTTATATGTAGTGTAGAATTCTGGGCTTTCTGATGATGATGAATATGCATCGATAACTAAGCGTATTTCTTTTGTTATGTGCATATGGTAAATGACTCTATTCAGACCGAAACTTGTATCTTTTATCTTGATCCATGGTATGTTGTCCAGTTCAAGTAGATTCATCTCTTCAGAGCTAAGTTGCGCCAATAAGTCTACTATCTTCTCCATGTACTGAGATGGTTCATCAACCCCTAGGTACATCCTAGCCATGGCATTGTGATCTAATGATTTAATAAGAGTACATCTGTGCAATACTTCATTGAACTTGAGAATTGTCAGGCTCGATTTAGGTATATCGTAAGAATTTGATTCATAACCCACCATATACGTAGATTCCAAACGCTCCGCAATACTTATCCAATCACCATCAATTGGTTGGAAAATCGGCAG
>JAJBBD010000108.1 GCA_020532355.1 Candidatus Cloacimonadota bacterium
AAATCGAAGGGCAAGCAAAAGCTTACCGAAAACAGAATATTGAGCTCAAAAGAAAGAATAAATTGATTTTGGAAACCACAAATGATCTCGAAGAACGAAATGCGATGTTAAGTGACACCGTGGAGGTCTTAAACTGGCTGGTTTCAGTAATCAGCCACGATGTTCGCGCTCCTTTGGCAAATTTCAATCGGATATTGGGGATGTTGTTGGATGGCGACATTGCCAAAGAAGAGCATGACGAGATATTGCATAGTTTAAAAAAAAGCGGAGAAAACATATTTAAGCTTGTAAACGAAATGCTGGATGGGATTCGTCTGCAACGCCGGAAATTGGATTTATCCGTGGAACTGATTCAGCAAGATCTGGTACCAATTGTGATGTCAATCTTTGCTGTATACTTGCCTATAGCTATGCAGCGCCGGATAGATCTTAATTACTACTTTGCAGAAGAAAAAATAGAAGCAGTTATAGATGCAGATTTATTTAAAATCGCGATCCGCAACCTCTTGAACAATGCCATTAAATTTACTCAGGCAAAAGGTACAGTTGACATCAGGGTTGAAAACTTAGGCGATATGGTTCAAATAAGTGTTTCAGACAATGGTAAAGGTATGGATGAAAAGACTCTGCAAATTTTAAGGGAAGGTATGGTACCAAAGGCGGGTAACGAAGATCTAAATGATGGCATCGGTTTGGGTCTTACGCTTTGTCGGGGTGCTTTGATGCGTATGAACAGTAGTCTGGAAATTGAAAGCACACCCGGAAAGGGCACTAAGATTTACATGAAATTTAACCGTTTGACAAAATAGATTTGAGCCGAATATTCTAAGCTTAACCGTTTCATGAAATGTAGCTTCATGATGCGGTTTTAGTTCTGGGTTAACCAAAAATCATATCAAAGGTTTCTTTAGTAGCATAGAAGAATTGAGATTTAGAATTTGGTGAAATGTGTTGACAAATTCCTGCATTTCTAAGCTATATCATTTTAGTGAAAAATTACTTACAAGGAGAACAACCATGCCAAGAATGACGGTTGATCCAAACTACTGCAAGGGATGTGGTTTATGCATTGCTGCCTGCCCGAAAAAGATAATCCGCTTTTCGGAAAACATCAATGCCAAAGGCTATCATTATGCAGAGTGTTTTGAGCAAGATAAGTGCATCGCATGCAAGATGTGCTATGTAACCTGCCCCGATGTGGCAATAACGGTTGAGAAGTGAGGCAATAATGGCGAAGATATTGATGAAAGGAAACGAAGCAGTAGCGGAAGCTGCCATTCGCAGTGGATGCAGATTGTATTTTGCCTATCCCATCACTCCTCAAAGTGAATTGATTGAATACATGGCACGTATGATGCCGAAAGTTAATGGAACGTTTTTACAAGCAGAAAGTGAAGTGGCTGCCATAAATATGGTTTATGGTGCTGCGGGTTGTGGAAAGAGAGTAATGACTTCTTCTTCATCTCCGGGCATATCCTTAAAAATGGAAGGCATTTCATACATCGCTGGTGCTCAACTGCCCTGTGTAATTGTAAACGTTCAACGTGGAGGACCTGGATTAGGAGATATCCAACCAGCGCAAGGAGACTATTTTCAGGCAACAAAAGGTGGTGGACATGGAGATTATCGTTTGATCGTGTTAGCTCCCAGTTCTGTTCAGGAATTTGCTGATATGGCTTCGGAAGCGTTTGATCTGGCAGATAAATACCGCAATCCTGTGATGATTCTTGCCGATGGCATGCTAGGTCAGATGATGGAGCCGGTAGAGTTTAAACCAGCCAAAAGTGACGAAGAGATCAAAGAAATGTGGCATCAGCATGAATCTTGGTGTATATGCCCGAATGAAGATGGCGATAAGAAACATCATCACGAAATTAATTCCTTAGAGATCGATCCCTTGATGTTAGAAAAGCATGTAAACAAGCTCTACAAGAAATATGCTGAGATTGAGAAAAATGAGATAAAATACGAAGAATACAATATATCCAACGATAATGAAGTTCTTTGTGTGGCATGGGGAACCGCCTCTAGGGTAGTAAAATCTGCCATCAACGAGCTAAAGACACAAGGCAAGAATGTGGGCATGATTCGCCCCATCAATGTGTGGCCATTTCCTTACGGCGCCATAGCCAAAGCCATTGGTCCTAAAGTTAAGAAAGTATATGTTTTCGAATTGAATACTGGCCAGATGCTGGACGATGCTAAGATTGCCGTTAATGGTAAGGTACCGGTAGATTTTTGGGGAAGAGTGGGCGGTATTGTTTTCACTCCCGCCGAAATTAAAGCTAAGCTTGATGAGTGCTTTTAAGGAGGAGATTGTGGAAAAGATAGCATTTAGACCCGAAACGTTAACCAGTACCCCCTTTACATATTGTCCCGGTTGTTTGCATGGTGTAGCACACCGCCTTATTGCGGAAGCAATCGACGAACATGGTTTGATCAATAAAATGACAGGCGTAGCTCCAGTGGGCTGCTCGGTGTTTGCCTATAAGTTCTTCAATTTCGATATGGCTGAAGCAGCACATGGCAGAGCGCCAGCAGTGGCTACAGGAATGAAGCGAGCTCGTCCAGACATGCATGTTTTCACCTATCAGGGTGATGGCGATCTTGCTGCAATTGGCACAGCAGAGATTGTACATGCCGCAAACAGGGGCGAACATATTTCTATATTCTTTGTAAATAATGCCATTTATGGTATGACTGGTGGTCAAATGGCACCCACAACCTTGCCAGAAATGAAAACTACTACCAGCCCGTATGGAAGGAATACAGATGATATTGGATTTCCCATTAGAGTATGTGAACTATTGGATAGTCTTCTAGCTCCATATTATATTGAGCGAGTTTCTTTACTAAGTCCCGCAGAGATCATTAAGGCAAAAAAAGCAGTTTCTAAGGCTATTCAATATAACAAAGAAGGAAGAGGATTTACCTTTGTGGAATTCATCTCCACTTGCCCCACAAACTGGGGTTTAGATCCCATTAAATCTCGTGATTGGGCGAAAGAGAATATGCTGCCCTTCTTCAAACCGGGTTGCTTTAGAGATAAAGGAGCAGAATGATGACTACTGAATTAATTTGCGCAGGATTTGGCGGTCAAGGCGTACTTACCATTGGTAAGTTTTTAGCTAAAGCCGGAATGAAAGAAGGGAAAAATGTTTCCTGGTTACCTTCTTACGGTCCCGAGATGCGCGGCGGTACAGCGAATGTATCAACAGTTGTATCCGATGAACCGATTGCTTCTCCAATAGTTAGTTATCCAGATATTCTGGTTGCACTTAATCAACCTTCAATAGACAAATTTGCACCGTCCATCCGACCCAATGGTATCTTGATATATAACACAAACATGTGCCCCCATGGTTGTAAACGTGAGGACATAACTACTATTTCGGCTCCGATGGTTGATATTGCCAAAGAGATTGGAAATCAGATGGTGCTAAATATGCTTGCCATTGGAATTATTATTGGCAAAACCGGAATAATTAAGTACGAGACTATGGAAGAAGATCTTAACAGCTTTATGAAGGATAGAAATCCAGAATTACTAGAATTGAATCTTAAAGCCATAAAACATGGGATGCAGATCGGTAAAGGCTGATCTTAAAACCCATAAAAGTATTACACTGGGGGCGCTTGATTCGCCCCCTTTATTTAGTTAAAGGAGCAGGATATGAAAAGCGAACTTGTTACAATAGCCACATTTACCGATAGTTTTGAAGCTGAAATGGCAAAAGCCTTTTTAGAAGAAGCTGGCTTTGAAGTATACTTACAAAATGAACGTTTCCAAAGTATGTATGCGTCTATGGCAGGCGATATGTACACTATCCAGTTGCAGGTGTTTGCCGATGCACAAGAGGAAGCAAACGGGTTATTGAATGATCTGGACGATAGTTACTTGGCAAATCGTATCCTAACCAATGAAAAAGCTATTATGGAAGGGCATTTTTTGCTAACAAGCGGAAATCACAGTAATCGCTATATAGAAAAGATTCGTCTTCTACAGAATCCTGAAGCAACTCATACGCTTTGCAAACGGTTGGCAATGCGCTTGGAAGATTATGGTTTTGATACGGTAATAGGACCTGCCTTTGGGGCGATAATACTGGCTTATGAAGTAGCGCGAATTCTGGGGAAAAGCTTTTTATTTACCCATAGAAAAGAGAATGAGATGACCTTTAGAAGCGGCTTTGATTTACAACACACCCATAAGGCGGTGGTTATTGAAGATATTGCATCTACAGGCAGAAGCATTAGAGAAGTGATTAATTGTGCAACAAACCAGGGGATTGAAGTAGTTGCGGTTGGAATCTTGGTAGACCGAAGCGGGGGAATGCTGGATTTTGGGGTTCCTACAGAAAGCCTTTTGAGCCTCGATATTCCAATGTGGTCTCCCGATGAATGTGAACTGTGCAAATTGGGTGTAGACTTAGTTAAACCGGGGAGCAGCGATAAGCAAAGATGAAGCTGCGGCTGCTTTCTGACAAATTGTCTGTTCCGAACCCAAGTGAAATCTTGAAAGTAGGGGCACATTTGATGTGGGAACAACAGGATGACTGTAACGATGCTCCCAGCTTTGATGAACAGATAATGGATATTTGCCTAAGCTTTTCGCTTGCCAGCAAACTATGGCATGATTGCCCTACGATTCATGTTAGCCGCCAGTTCTTACTACTATATCTACCCTACTCATTACCGGATGAATTTGTTGAAGTATTGAGGGGAACAGATCTTTATGTATTCGAAGAGGATGTAGCTGTTAAGCATCACTTACAAGGGCAGACCATTAATTGTGTTTATTGGTTAAGTGAATTCTACAATAAGCGAAGAGGGAGTAAAGCGTTACTATGTAGCCGTAAAAATTTAGTGCAGAGTATCTTATGCAGTGCCCCTCTCTCTTTTGTCCATTTTATTTATACCGATTCCGGCTTCCAAATGTGTTTAGGATCCGAGTTGTACGAGAATAGAAAAGACTTTTTGTATGAGGCATGGGCTAAGGCAGAACAGGTATGTTTAAATTTGGGCGCTAATAAGCGCTTCTCTTTGTTTACAGTTCAAGGTGTTTTGGGTATGCAAAGCAATGCTTCATATACTTTTTTTGCAGATCGCTATAACAAGTATATGGCACATGTGGATTATGACAAATGGTTCAATTTGTTAAAACTATGGCACAAAACTTATGCCAAAACACCATGTAGAAGAGTATTGGAACTGGCGTGTGGAACTGCTGCAGTAGCATCTCGGTTTGTTCAAAACGGATGTGAAGTTTTTGCCAGTGACATTTCTGCTCAGATGCTTGAAAATGCATCAAAACGCCCGCTAAAGCCTTTTCTCTATCAAGCTTCTCTTACAGATCCTATTCCTTATCTGGAATTAGATTTGATCTTTTGCTTATTCGATAGCATCAACTATCTTAGCTCTTTGCAAGAAATTAAGATCTGCTTTGATGTAGTAGAGAAAGCTTTAAGTAGTGATGGCTTGTTTATATTTGATATTTCTACCCTGCTTAACAGCATTGAAAATTTTAGCGATAACTGCAATCTTAGCCGTGAGAAAGAAGGGATGATGATTCATGAAGCATATTATGAACCGGGGAAGCGAAAACAAATTTCACGTCTGGAGCTATTTCAAGAATGGGGAGCTGCATACATTCATCAAAGTGAGACCCATGTTCAAAGAGTATATTTGGTGAGTGAAATAATGGACATAGTAAATTCGAGCAACCTGAGTTTGAAGGCTATCCATTCTGTTGAAAACAAAGGGAATCTCTATCCCAAAAAGTTGCAGGGCCTAGATCATCGATATTACCGCCTCTTTTTTGTGTTAAGCAAGAAATGAATCATCTTCTACAAAACGATCTGGATTTGCTTTCGAGCACAAGCTTTACCATGTGTGCCGGATTGGATGAGGCAGGGAGGGGTGCTTTGGCGGGACCGGTTGTAGTAGCTGCTGTTGTATTAGATTATCATATCGATTTGCCTGTGTTAAACGATTCTAAACAGCTTACGGCAAGGCAAAGGGATAAGCTTTACTCAGAGATAGTGTCTTCTGCCATCTGTTATTCAATTGCCGCTATTCCTGCAAAAACGATAGATAGAGTAAACATCCTGCAAGCTACGTTACTGGGCT
>JAJBBD010000109.1 GCA_020532355.1 Candidatus Cloacimonadota bacterium
AACAAAGGCTCCTGCACCAGTGCGAACTTCAGCATCGAAGTTGAAGCCGGATCCAAAGATATCGTTGCCCATTAGACCAAGTTCTTTGGCTTGTTGAATTGCCATTTTTATCCGTTTAATGGCAAGGGGATATTCAGCTCGGATATAGAAGAATCCATTGCTGGCACCCATACAATAAGCTGCAATCATCATTCCTTCCAGAATGCGATGCGGGTCTCCTTCTAATAGGGAACGATCCATAAAAGCGCCAGGGTCACCTTCATCACCATTGCAGATTATGTATTTCTGATCTGCTTTGGCGTCATGAACCATCTGCCATTTTATGTGGGTAGGGAAGCCTCCACCGCCGCGCCCGCGCAATCCGGATTCTTTGATGATGTTTATAGCATCTTGCGGTTTCATTTCTGTAAGCACAGTGCCCAGTGCCTCATAACCACCGGTTGCGATATACTCATCCAGACTTTCTGGATCTATGTAACCGCAGTTTTCCAAGGCTACCTTTACTTGTTTTTGGTAGAAAGGAATGTCTTTGTGAGCCGAGAAAGTTTTCTCTTCTTCCTGAAGCATCAATCTTGCAACAGGACGGCCCTTAACAAAGTGCTCGGAAACAATCTCAGCCACATCATCTGGGGTTACCTTCTTGTAGAAGATACCTTCGGGATAAATAACCATAACCGGACCGTAATCACAAGGACCCATGCATCCCGTTTCAATGATATTTACCTCGTTGGTGATATTATGTTCCTTCAGCACTTCGTGAAAGCGTTCTTTGATCTTAAGGGCACCGGCTGATACACATCCGGAACCACAACAGATCAAAAGGTCAATACGTTTCAGAGACATTTAATTCCTCCTGCCTTAGTTGCCGGTAGCGACAACATAATCGGAGACAACTCTGCCATTTACGATGTGCTCGACTACTACTTTTTTTACCTTGTCTGGATTCATGTTTCCGTATGTAACTTTGGTTTTTCCCTCTTCAATGAGGTCAACCACCGGTTCCATCGAAGAAAGTCCTTTTTCACCTGTTTGTGTTACCATAACATCGGTAAGGTTTCTTGCTGCAATCTCTTCCAGGAAAGTCTTCATAACTTCACGTGCGCCCATAGCAATTCCGGATGTTCCCATCCCGACTACTACTTTGATGCGCGCGTTACCACCACGAAGTTTCATATCTTCCTGGGCTTTTTCACGGATTTTCTTAAGGTCTGCCAGTGTTTTCATCAGACATCCTCCATGTTTGTATTTTGTATTCCTTCAAATAGTGATTGGTCTATATATTCAATAACATCGGGATAGGTGAGAGGGATATCTCCCAATTCTTCCCTAATAGCCTTAGTATCAAAGTGAAAGCAGAGTTCTTTGGCTTTGTCTTTGTAGATTAAGTGAATAAAGAAATCTACTTCCGGATGTCCAATAATCCCGCCTAATAAGGTGTCTTTCATGTTTCCAAGGGGCATTCTATCGATATGATCCAAAGGAAAATCAACGGTTAGGACAGTGCCAAATCCGGGTTCACTTGCCATTTTAAAAGCTCCGCCTACTATTTCTGCATTCTGTTTAAATAGTGGAATGCCTAAGCCAACTTTTTTTACTCGTTCTTCCTTTGATGTATAAAAAGGATCCTGAGCTTTCTCTAAAGTATGCGCATCCATACCCGAGCCGTCATCTTCCACTATAATGCGTAAACGGTTTTTTAAAACATTATTGATAACGCGCACCTTGATATTTTTGGCATCCGCTCTAACGGAGTTTTCAATTATATCCAATAGGTGCAAAGATATATCTTGCATTATATTACTCGTAACGACTCAATATTTCTTTAATTTTATCTCTACTATCAATGCGTCCGTAAGTATCTTCACCGATAACGAATACAGGGGCAAGTGAGCAAGCGCCAACACAACGTACGGCACTCATAGTAAAACGTCCATCTTTAGTAGTTCCACCAATCTCAACCTCAAGCTCATCACTGAGCATTTGGATAAGGCGGGGAGCACCCTTAACAAAGCATGCGGTGCCAGTACACACATTAAGAGTGTATTTACCGCGAGGGGTCATAGAAAAGAAGTTGTAAAAAGTTACTACACCATAGATTTTGCTGGCAGGGATGTTCATTTTCTCGGCTATGAATTCCTGTACTTCAATGGGCAAGTAACCAAAAATATCCTGGGCGATACGTAAGATTTCGATCAGCGGGTTGCGAAGATCTTTTTTTTCTTCTATTGCCTCGGCCAGGCGCTCGTAGAGCCTGTTTGTGTCTTGAGCTATGGATGCCATAACTCCTCCTTCTATATCAGTCATTTATAATATCATTATTTATATAGCGGCCACCTGTTTTATGGGCAGCCAATAAAAGTTCGTTGGCGTATGCTTGTTCAATATGAAGTTTGCATACTCCACTTCTAAGATCGTTTAGGTAATGTGCATCGCTGGCTCGCAAGAACGCTTTTCCAGATAATTCCGGGTGTTTTGCAAGATACTCGTTCAGATTAAGCGAAGCAGTGATACCCAAAAGTTCAAAGCTTGGACTTGCTGGTAAAAACCCTAACTGGGATATGATGCTATTAACTTCAGCATCAATATGCGCCGGAATGGCAATTCCACCAAAATCAATTATCTGTTGAGTTGCCATGGCAAGATCCCACGTAGAGGAATTTATCAAAGCTCGAGATTCCACTCTTAAAATGTTCTCATTTTCGTCAATGATTACTTGGTCTCCAAAATAATCGGGATCATTTGGAAGAGGAAGCAGTGATCTATAAAGCACCAAATCGAATGCTTTGGCTTTTTCCCTATCATCAAAATAGCCCAATAGATGGATTTCTTCCAAAGTTTGAATCTCTACTCCCCAAGTAAAAAAAAGACCAGCTCTTAGCGCTACGCTTTCATAGGCTGGGCAGTTTGCCATCGAATTGTGATCGGTAATCGCAAACCATTCGATGCCTAATTTCTTTAGTTTAGCTACCAAAGCAGAGGGAGACATTTCCAAGCCACCACATGGAGATAACACGCTATGTATGTGTAGATCAGCGCTATATATGCGCATATGACTCTTTACAATTTTAGGGCTTTATAAAGTAATCCAGCTAATCTGAAAGTGTCAAGTTTGCTGCTAATTAAACAGATACTTTCTTCCAGGGCTTTGTCGCATACGGCATCGTCAGGAGTGTTCCCTTTGGCAAATATGATTACGGGTATTCCTGTCATGGAAGCCACGGCTATAACGTTCAAATGTTTCATTATAGTAATCCAAGCTTGATCGGGCTTGGCAGAACCCATTACATCACTCAGCATATCGCTTACATAAGCATCTGTGATATTTATGGTTTCAGGGTCGATTGCTGGTGTGTGGTTAACGCCATCAATCATATGTAAATATTCACTAAGTGTGCTCATTATCTATCCTTTCTTAATTATTGTCGTCTTCGCTGATCTTTCCGCGTTTCAATACCACACAATCATCTATAGAAGCTTTTCCCAATACAATATCTTCGGCAAGGGCATAGCACGTTGGACTTCCACATGCGCTGCAATTTAGCCCCGGAAGCATGGTAAGAAACTCGTTAATTTTCTTCATTTTTTGAATTGCTTTTTTTATATCTTTATCCAATTCCATTATTGGGCGTGGTGCTAAAGGAGAAACAGTGAATTCTCCTAAGGAGTGAAGCCGTTCCAGCTCTTCTACATGAATAACCTTGTCTTCACCCTCTTTACTCATTTTTTTGATGCGACTCATTGCCACAAATGGGTTTTCCACATTAAGACAGCCACCCACACAACCATTCGTGCAACTTCGTAAAACAATATAATCGTATTGATCCAGATAATGATCCTCTACTCGAGAAAGGATGTCCATTACATTATCAACACCATTTACTGAGAGTGCCCTTATATCATCGGTATCTACCAATTCTGCCTGTACTCCTGAAAGTGCCCAAGTAAGTCCCTGTGGATATGTGTCGATTGGTTTGGGATTATTTTGAACGGTTTTTATAATCTCCCTAACCTTGCCATAGATCATTCCAGTCGAAAATGCTCCGTCTTGCAGATGTTTATAGGCTCCTTCCGGTTGGTGAACAGCCGTAACGTGTGCAACACAGGGCACTATTAAAAATATGCCTATTTCATCTTCACTTAAGCTTTCATCCCTAGATATTTTTTCTCTAAGATAACGGGTAAGGATGCTCATTGGAGCTTCTTGGTGAAAAAGATTAGGCAACAGCGATGGATATTTTACTTGAATCAAGCGCACTACGGCAGGACAGTTACTACTTAAAATTGGACGTTTATCACGATTCTCTCTGATGTATTGACGGATTATCGAAATCATGAAATCTGTTACCATTGCTTCTTCGGCAACCTCATCAAAACCAAGCTCCAAAACTGCTTGTTTGGCGTTTGCATAACTGATGTCTTCCGAAAATTGACCAAAGAAACTAGATGAGATTATTGCAACCTTATACTTGTAATTGTGTATGATGTCCAAAGGATCACTGGAAGGAATGATGGCATGAAATTCACATGCAGATACGCAATTTCCGCAATCAACACAGCGATTTGGATCTATATATGCCTTACGGTCACGAACGCGTATTGCCTCGGTAGGGCACACTCGTACACAGGCAGTACATCCGGTACAGTTATCTTCCAATATCTGTATGGCATGAAAGTATTTGCAATTTTGCTTATTCATTGTTATTCAAGAAAAGAAGATTATAAATTCAACCAAGGTAGAACTCCCGGCATCTGAAACAATATGCAAGGCATCACTATTCTTTTTTATGTTGGGCAATCCTAATCCAGCGCCAAATCCAAGCTCACGCACTAATTCGTCTGCCGTAGAAAATCCTGGTATCATTGCCTGTTCTATATCTCCAATTCCAGGTCCTTCATCTTCGAATCGGATGTGTATGAGATCATCGTAAACAGCACTGTGCATAACACCGCCTCGTGAATGTGCGGCAACGTTTATTTCGGCTTCGTATGAAGCAACTGCGATTCTACGCAGGATATCTGAATCTACTCCTAAGCGTTTCAATAGGTTTTTTACCTCTGAAGAACCTTTCCCCGCGGTATTGAAATCCTTTTCTGGGACGGTAAACATCAAATCTACTTCCGAATCTCCATTGTCGGCAAGAAAACTCTGCACTTTATCGTTATAGCCATCGGCTACAAACCAATATTCAGCCATGAGTAATATTTATATCTTGCAGCTTCGCAAGCCGGCATTAAACAGCAAACCACTGCTTCGATAAAGGGTAAATTTGGTGGATATTATTGGTAAACCACGCTCAGCTGCCATATCAATGACGTCTTGTAGGGGGCGTTTGCCTCGAACAAATACTATTCCACTAAGATCAATCATATCGCTGAGGCGGATAACTTGGTTATTAGTGAGCCCGGTAAGAAGTAGGGTGGGCTCCTTTGTACACATTAGGATATCTGAGATCATATCCGACGCAAAAGCGCAGGGTACCTCTCTATTCATATCTGCTTCAGGGTATAGCACTTCACCATCCAGCAAAGTTACAATATCGCTAAGAGTCATTCAATTTTCACCTTGTGATTATTCTAAGAAACACTCTCAAAAAATATAGCTTATCAGTCAAGGGAAAAGTACTGAAATAAGAATATATTTATACTTCTTAGTAGATACAATTTACTTCGGTATCTTCATCCCTTTCTGTATATTCTAAGTAATCACTAAGTATCATTCAAGCAGATCTAATCCTGCTTGCATAGGATAATAGCAGGAGAAAACTTCCTTAAGCAATGCGTGAAACATTGGGCTAGCTATGAGAAAAATGAAGACTAAACTATGCAATTGATTTAATGTCATAATTCACGACTACAGCATAATATATTTATAAGATCACTTGCCCCAAGATACATTTCTTTTCCTGATGAATAGATAGTTCAGAATCTTCTGAGAATAAAGCTGAGCAGAACTTGATACACAAAAAGAGTTTGCCTTTTATGAACAATAGCCTATCATATAAGTATAATATCTTATGTGAGGTAAAAATGGCAAAGATAAAACTACAAGGAAACCCGATAAATACCGCTGGCGAGATGCCGGCAATTGGTAGCAGAGCCCCGGTTTTCTTGCTGACCGCAGCTGATCTGAAGGATGTGAGTATGCAAGATTTCCAAGGGAAAAAGTTGTTGCTGAATATATACCCTTCAATAGACACCGGAGTGTGTGCAATGAGCGTGCGAAAGTTTAATGCAGAAGCCGCCAACTTAGACAACACAGTTGTTTTGGGAATATCACGCGATCTTCCCTTTGCATTAGGTAGATTCTGCGGTGCGGAAGGAATTGATAAAGTTTATACTCTTTCTGAGATGCATAATCGTAATTTTGGCAAGGATTATGGCTTGGAGATTGTTGACGGTCCGATGGCTGGGCTTTTAGCTCGGTCTGTTATAATAATAGATGAAAAGGGTAAGATAAAATATACCGAACTTGTCGATGACATCGTACACGAACCGAATTATGAGGCCGCTTTAGCTGCGCTTATACACTGATTGTCTCTCCCGGTTTCATAATCTTTACTGAGATCCCGTGCTGTGCGCAAAGTTCTGCAAATCGCACGGGGTCTTGTTTTATAACGGGGAACGTGTTAAAATGAATGGGTATAGCAACACGCGGTTTTAGCCAAGAACAAGCTATTGCGGCATCCTCAGGATCCATAGTATAGTTACCACCAATGGGGACAAGAAGATAGTCTGTTGCCTGACTTTCAGCAATGAGTTTAAGATCCCCAAATAAGCCAGTATCTCCCATGTGGTACACAGTAATCCCATCAATGGTAAGAATGATGCCAGCAGCCATGCCACCATATCTGCCATCGGGTGTCATGCTACCATGCTCTGCTTTCACAAATTTTACTGTGCCAAAATCAAAACTAAATGCGCCCCCTATTTGTATAGCATGGGTTTGGCAACCAGTCTCTTTGAAGTAACTCGCAAGTTCAGATACGGCAACTATTACGGTATTTTTATCTGCTATCTTCAAAGCGTCTCCGCTGTGGTCGCCATGAGCATGGGTGAGAAAGATATAGTTTGCCCTTACTTCACGGGATTTTACAGGGGATAGGGGATTCTGATCCAACCAGGGATCAATAACGATACTGATGCCATTATTTGTTACAATTTGAAAGGAAGCGTGAGCGAAAAACCTTAGAGTCATACATCCTCCTTATAGGGCATCTATGCCTGTTTCGAGCTTTATGAAGTGTTTATGGGCGTCGAATGCTAATGGAGGAAGCTTATCCAGCGGGAAGAATCTTGCCTCTTCAGCATCGTCGCCAGCTTGTAACTTGCCCCCAATGATATTCATTTTGAAGCCAATACTAAGAGTTCTTAAATAGATAGGGCTATAACCATAATACCAATCAATACAGTAATCCACTTGGCCATCGAGACCGGTTTCTTCTTTCATTTCGGCGATGGCGTTTTCTTCGGGACTCATATTAATTTCTATATAGCCGCTGGGGAGAGCCCACATACCTGCTCTGGGTTCAAAAAGGCGTTTCACCAGAAGAATTTCATTATGGTCGTTAATAACCAGGATAGCAACTGCAGGGATGGGATTTTTGTATAAAATGAAGCCACAAGAAGGACAGATGGCGCGGAGTTTGCCTTCACGATCTGTCCGGATCTCCAGTTTTTCACCGCAAGATTGGCAGAAGTTTGCATTTTGATATAGGTCTTTGACTGTTTTAACTTCTCTCATATTACCATATTTTAGATTTATCTTTCTTTGTCAAATAAATAACTGAGATAGGATTAATAGCAGATAGTATGGATATGATTATACGAACATAAAGAAAGGCAGGCTTCATCAGAAACCTGCCAAGATACAACGGGTATAAAGACTAATAGAAGAAGATTTTTACACCAATTGCAATAAGTAAAACGCTATTAATTGTAAGCCAGAGGTAAATCCGGTTTGCGATCTTCTCATAAGTTTCGCGATTGTATTGGATTTTTTTCTCTAAGCGGACAAGCATATGTTCCATTGTAGCCATTTTTTCTGCAGTATGGTCAGCTTTTTTGATGTTTCCATTGTGATTTATGTCTCTTTTGAAATGTCTAAACACTTCGAACAGTAAGGGTATATATGCTGGAGAAAAGCGTTTGAACAATGCTGCCATCATAACTCCTTTAAAACTTGTAACCTAGATTAAAGTAGTGAGTGGGAGAAAGTACAGAATGCATGGTGAACGAATAATCAACAGACACACCCTCAACTACAAAAGTAGCTCCGGCAGAATAAGTGGCAGGGTTTTGATGAACGCCGGCACGAATGAATAAGGGTTCAAATAGTTTGGCTTCCACTCCGCCCATAAACTCGGTTGTTTCGGCAAAATCTTTCTTCACTTCAACGGTAGTAGTTACACCATCATAAGGAACGTAGGCAATACCTAAAGCCAGTTTATTGGGAAGATCTATTTGGTTTTCATATCCCATTTTGGCTTTGGCAAGATTGCTTACTGCAAATCCTATTTTTGTACGGTTATGAAGAAGCGCTGTTACTCCAAGATCAATTCCAAAGGCATCATCTGAATCGTCATCGTCAAAAGTAAGTCCATAATAGTTTAGATTGTAGCCAACATTGATAGTGGAGTGGATGTCCTTTTGCAGCGTAAAAGCATGGCTGAGAGTAAAGATCTGATCTTGATACAAGGTGTAATCTTCGTAATCAACATCCATCATGCGGATGCCGGCACCTAATGTTCCAATCCCTTTGGGGAGTTTAACGCCGAAAGCAGCTGTTTTATACTCAGAAAACTCTTCCCCCATAAGCCGAGAGAATCCAATCTTTGCTTCATATCCGGATTCTGCTAAGCCGGCGGGGTTGTAGAATATTGTATTTACATCGTCTGCAACTCCAGTAAAAGCGCCTCCCATACCCCGTGCGCGAGCCGAGGGTTGGTAATCGTTAAAAACTGCTAAGAGCAAAGTGCAGGGAATCAATACCAGGCCAAGTAGAATTATCTTTTTCATGTTTATCTCCCTCATTTCAATCGTGATTTAATCACAATGGGTTGTACGGTTGAAAAGCGTTTACTGGTTTCGCGATTAGATATTTCGGCATGACAATAATACAGACCAGGTTTTAGTAAATTCATATTGCTATCTCTACCATTCCAAGTAGTGCTAACAATACCGGTTGAGCTTGAAAAGTTCTGATGTACGGGAGTAGCAACCAATCTACCCTGTGCATCATAGATGCGAATGATTGCACGAGCCAAAAAACCAGTCTTGGTTCCATATTCTATGTTCAATATTTCATTCATAGCAGGATCAAATATGTTTTTCTCACTTGCTGTAGTGCTTAGGTTGAGGTGAGCAATATTTTCCATGATTTTAACTAAGATTCTGCCATTATTGAGAGAATTGATCTGATATGTATCATAAAAAAACTCATCTAAATATATAGGGATATCGCCGTATGT
>JAJBBD010000110.1 GCA_020532355.1 Candidatus Cloacimonadota bacterium
GTTACTGAGTTTGCAAGGGAAAGGATCACTACCTAAATCCGGATCAAAAATCACGGTTCCGGGGTAGTAACATTCCAATCCGGTGATAATACGATCTTGTAATACAGAGCTTAATCCATCCAGTACAGTTTGCACTTCAGGCAGTTCTGGCATTAGACATTCTCCATGTTTTCCAGGTATTTATGGATGTTATACGCTGCCAATGCTCCGTCGCCTACGGCAGTAGCAACCTGACGCAAAGTCTTGGCTTCCGCATCTCCCGCCGCCCATACGCCTGGCGTGGATGTTGCATGATTTCTATCTGTTACAATGTAACCTCCATCCAGGGCAATTTGGTCCTTGAATATTTCAGAATTGGGATTTGAGCCGATAAAAACGAATACTCCATCTACCGGTAATTCGCTTTGCTGGGCAGTAACGGTGTTTTTCAGCTTAAGTTTGCGGCTTTCACCACCAAAATCGATCTCTTCCACTATAGTATTTGTGATTAGCTCTATCTTGGCATTTGCCTTCACCCTTTCAATAATGATGGGATCTGCACTAAAGCCTTCCCGGCGATGGATGATGAATATTTTTGCTGCATACTTGGCAATAAAGAGAGATTCCTCAAATGCTGTATTTCCTCCCCCTATCACTGCCACTGTTTTCTCTGGATAGAAAGGACCGTCGCAAGTGGCACAATAAGAAACTCCCCGCCCCGAAAATTCATTCTCTCCAGGAACACCTAACTTGCGTGGTGAGCTACCGGTTGCGATAAGCACAGTGCGGGCTTTCCAAGTATTGGCATTGGTAACTATCTCTTTTATTTCTGGGCTCAAACTCACTCTCTGTACAGATTCATTCACGATCTCCAAGCCAAAAAACTTGGCTTGATTCTCCATGTCTTGAGCGAGCTTTTTGCCTAAAACAGGCTCGGGGAAACCGGGATAGTTTTCTACCCACTCGGTTGCAGTAAGTTGTCCTCCAGCTACAGGAGCCTTCTCAATAAGCAAGGTTTTAAGCTTATAGCGGGCTGCGTATAAACCGGCGGAAAGCCCCGCAGGGCCTCCACCTATTATTATAAGATCGTATTCTTGCTCGTTATCGACTTCGGCAGAAAAACTGAAATTGAAGTCTAACATGATAATCTACAACGATTCTTCGATTTTGGCGATGATCATTTGCTCAGGAGCAGCTCCTTCCTGATACCAGTTTTCGTTGATAGTAGTGCGAGGAACACCTTGAACTTGGTACTTTTGGGCAAGATGTGGGAATTCGGATACCTCTACCATATCGGCTTTCACATTGTTGCTATAAAAAGCCATCTGATGAGCCAGGATAACCGCTTGTGGGCAATAGGGACAGGTTGGAGTTACAAACACTTGCATATGCACAGGCTTGCTGAGCTTATCTAAAAACTTCTTTGTGTCTTCGCCCAGCTTGACCATGCCGGTTGAAACCATCAGAATTGCTGAAAGCAGAGAGCTAAACTCATATCCTGCTGGAATCCCGTAAAAGCGGATACCATAATCCTTTTCGCCTATTATAGCAATTGCCGGAATCTTATCCACACCGTATTTATCCACGGCCTCCTTATCGCTTTCAAATTGATGAACTTCCAGTTTTAGTAAGCTATTTGTGCTTACCAGCTCTTCCAAAAGCTGATGAGTCTCCTTGCAGTATCCGCATTCAAAAGATTGCGTAAATAACACCAAATGCACTTCATTTTTCATATTTTGCAAAGCTTTCTTAACTTCGCCTATTACTTTATCGTCGAGAATTGGCATTTGATTCTCCTCCTGTTTATGTGATTATGCTAAACAATATAATGAACAATCGTTATGTGGCAAATCTTTCTTATAATACTCTTTTGTTGTTAGTAATTCTCCAGCGCTTTTTTTAGCGTGGATTAGTTGCTCTCTTTAAGGCAATCAATCTTCAAGCAAAGCTAGCATTACTTTGTATCTTGCGTAAATAAGGCTTTGATTGTAGCCCCAATCAGTTTATATTATTCTAAGAAAGATAAGCATCCAAAGAAAAAGGTTGACTAAGCCTTTGGAGGTAAAAAATGTGTCCTAATAATCAGTATACAAAGAGCATCGCATTAGCTCGTACAAATAGTTACAAGGTAAGTCGGACCTTCTTCCGCCTGCTACTTCTTTTTGTTTTTACCACCATGTTAGTAAAGCTTCCTGCTCAAAATATGAGTGAGGACTATCTGGCGGTAAAGAATTGGAAGATGCCCCAAGAGGCAAAGTCTTTGAGTGAATTGAAGGCACAGGACAAGCTTTTATATTGGGGAGAGGAAGCCTATTCAGGCTGGATCTACGAGTTGTATCCGGAAGGCGAACTGATGCGAGCTGCCCAATATGAGAATGGCAAGCAACACGGTTTGAACTTGCTGTGGTATCCGGATGGGAATCCACAGATGAGCGCAAATTATCGAAACGGTGCTCTGCATGGTCGCTTTTTGGGCTGGTATCAAAATGGTTTTGTGATCTACGATATGTTTTTAAACAGAGGAACATACGCTTCAGACAATCTGGTGGATTCTGACGATCGCCAGCAAGAAGAAGCTGAAATATATGAAAGAGAAGGTAGTACCGATGACGGGACAAGTGAATAAGATGCATAGCACACAAGGCTTTGCTCTTATGAAACAGAAAAAGCAGAAGATTACAATGATCACGGCGTACGACTATGCCGAAGGCAGTGCCGTGGCGGCTACAGATGTCGATGTGATTTTGGTGGGAGATTCTTTGGGGATGGTTGTTTTGGGCTACGAAAGCACGTTAAAAGTAACTATGGAAGATATGATTTCACATAGTGCAGCAGTACGGAGAGGTGCGGCGCAAAAATTTATAATTGCGGATATGCCTTATATGAGTTATCATCTGGAACCGAAGGAAACAAGGATAAATGCTTCCAGACTGGTGCGAGAGGGTATGGCAAATTCGGTTAAATTGGAAGGGGGGTCTCAATCTCGCTTACAGGCAATTAGAGATATCGTAGACATGGAGATTCCTGTTTGTGCGCATATTGGTCTCACTCCCCAATCAATCTTGCGTTTTGGCGGTTTTAAAGTGCAAGGGAAATCTGAAAAAGCTCATGAAGTAATACTACAACAAGCGCGGGAGACCGAAGAAGCAGGCGCATTCATGTTGGTTTTAGAAGGTATTCCCGAAATATTGGCTAAAGAGATCACGGCATCTTTAAGCATCCCCACTATTGGTATTGGCGCCGGTAGATATTGTGACGGTCAGGTTTTAGTATATCACGATATGTTGGGCTACAGTAATATGCTGCCCAAATATGTAAAACAGTATAGCCAGCTCAACCGGATAATTCCGGAAGCAATCAATCAATACAGTCGTGAAGTTCGCACAGGAGCGTTTCCCACTCGTGATCACACCTACTATCCCATAGACTAAATGTATTTATAAAAGGAATAAAAATGTCATATCAACGCACAGAAAATATGAGCCCAGATGAGAAATTCAGCGCTATAGCCAATCTAAAGGAAAAGCTTGAAGATAACTTCGTAGCTTTGGGCGAACTTCTTAGTGAGATCAAGCGCAGTAAACTATATCGCTTCAAAGGGTATGAGAGTTTCAAGGATTTTGTGGAAGCCGAATATCAGCTATCAGGTTCTCTTGCTGGAAAACTTGCTCAAACCTTTGATCTCTATGTGGAAGAAATGGATGTGGACGAAACCAGCATCAAGGAGATAGGTTTTGAACGCTTACAGTTAATAAAGCCTATGGTGCAAAAAGCGGATTGGGATGAGCGCGATCATTGGCTAGGCAAGGCCTCTGATACTCCTACAAACGAGTTGCGGAGTGAAATCAAAGAGCTAAAAAAGAAAGAAAAAGAGAATGATACTGACCTCAAGAAGGTCTTTATAGATCAATATTTGGAGAAGATGACAACATGGTTCAATTGCTCAAAAAGTGAGCTAAATTTCAAGCTCGCTCTTTACTTTCAGGAAGGCGATCTGGATGAAGTTAAAAAAGTTGTGAAAGAACGCCAACGTGCCTTCGAACAGGAAATCCAAATGAATAAGGAGTAAACTCATGAAATTAATGAGAATCCTCTGGGTAGATGATGAAATTGATCTACTAAAACCCTTTGTGCTCTTCCTTGAGGAGAGAAACTATACAGTGGACACCTGTAATAATGGTGCCGACGCCATTGAGAAAGTAGTAGAGAATAAATATGACCTGGTGATACTGGATGAGATGATGCCCGGTTTGGACGGCTTGGCTACGTTGCAAGAAATTAAGCGGATAAACAGTGCTATGCCCATCATAATGGTAACCAAGAGTGAGGAGGAGGGTTTAATGAACAAAGCCATTGCTTCTCAGATCTCTGATTATCTAATCAAGCCCATCAATCCTTCTCAGATAATTATGGCAATTAAGAAGATATTCCAAGCCGATGAGATCAAAGCCAACGAGATTGGCCAGCAGTATTCGCAATATGTCGCCAAACTCAA
>JAJBBD010000111.1 GCA_020532355.1 Candidatus Cloacimonadota bacterium
CGCCGTCGGAGAACTTCAACTGAGATGGAAAGTGGTGCACTTTAAAGTGCCAAAACTGGTGCATATTAAAATTCCGTTGACAGATGGCGATGGAGCGCAAGAACATCCGCAATGAAGGCATCAGGTTGGATAAGAAGGTCTACTGGCATCGGGAACTAATAAACCATGTGGGTCAGCCCTGCATCATCAGGTTCGATTACAGCGATGCCAGGTGGATAGTGGTCTATGACAAAAACGATGTCTTCATCTGCCAGGCAGCCCTCCGCAAGGCACAGCATCCCTTCATCGAGGTCTCGATGGATAAGGCGATCTCGCATAAGGAACTGAATAAGGAATATAAAGAGATCAAGGGCCTCAGGAGGGAGAAAGAACGCAGTGCCAAGAAGTGGGTGGTGAACTCCCAGAAAGCTGTCGATGCCCTCCTCAAGAATTCAACGACCAAGCAGGAGAAGCTTGAGGATCAGGGTGCCAGAGCGCTATTCAGCAGTCCTCCCATGTTGGAAGCGCCTCCCAAGGATAGTGACGAGATCATTGAGGAGATGACCAGAAAGGCGATGATGAGGCTTCCAAAGCATCCGGATATGCTGAGTCCGGAAGAGTGGGAGAAGCTGGATGCGGAAGAGAAAGAGAGACTGGCACGAGAAGAGATTGAGCAGAAAATCGAGCAGGAGATCAAAGAATCATTCGATAGGATCGGAATCGAGTATCAAGGCAGCAATAAAGATACACCGATATCCTGGAAGACCTCATTCAGTAAAACAGCAAGAGAGTATTACAAATCCGATCCAAGTGCCATAGCGGAACAATTAACATCGGATGATGGTGGAACTGCCACTGCCACCGCAACAATAGATGAGGTAAGTATAGATGATGAGAAGAAACCTCAAGCCGAAACAAGCCCCATTACCGAATCACTTGATGATAACCAAGCACAGGATGAGGCTAAGAATGGGCAGTCACCCTTCGCAAACCTCTCCAGAGCGGAACTCCACAAACGCATCGGGATAAACTAATAGGAGGATAATATGAAACAGGGAACTCTAGTCAGAACGCAGAACGTGATAGCCGCAGATAAATGCATCGAATACCTGCTAACCAGACCCAAGCTGGAGATGGTAGGACTTGGCTTGCTGTATGGCAGACCGGGATTGGGAAAGACCACCTATGCCAGTAGAATCGCCTTCAGTCAGGGTTATCTCTACCTCAGGCTGGAGGCAACTACCACTCCTAAAGCCTTTGCATCCAAGCTTCTCTTAGCCCTATACAAGAAATTTGGCATGGGGGAGTACATACCCTACGGAACAGCTAATGACCTCTTCATGATATGTATAACGGTTCTGGAGGATCACAAGGATACGATCATAGTTGTTGATGAGATAGACTACGCTTTCCGGCATCCCCAGCTCTTGGGAGCGATCAGGGATATAGTGGATGTGACCACAGCGATAGTGATCCTGGTCGGGATGCAGAATGCCAAGGACAGGCTCAATCAGATCAATGAATACTACTTCGATAGGTGCAACTTCTTCTATGAGTTCCAAGACCTGCCTAAGAAGGATATTGCCCAGTTATGCAGTGAGGTCCTGGAGATCAAGTTCCATCCTGATATTGTCGAATATGTCCACTTCCACTCCTGCGGCAATGTCCGCAAAGCCATGAAGCTTATCCGCTCAGTAGAGGAGATCGGCAAATACAAGAACCTTGAAGTAGTCTCCCAAGTCGATCTGGATGATTGAGGAAACAATGACGGACAAAGAACTAATCCTCAACTTCATCAGCCAATATGATCGACTATTCAATGCGGACCTTATATCCAAACTGACCAGTGTAAGCGTAGAAGCAACCGAAGAGCTACTACCCGAACTACTCCAAAGCCAAGCGATCAAGCAGATAGAAGATAATCCTCCCATCTACGTCCGAGCCAACCGCTTTCAAGCCAGGATCGGCTATCAGCACTATAAGGGCTGGACTTTCAGCATTGCAGATGCCCACAGGCTTTTAGATATCCTGGAACAAGGCAGATACAAGTCCATACGAGATATTGCTCAAGTCATCGGTAAATCCAGGCAATGGGTCTATATCTATCTTGAGGCTCTGGCGTCGATTGAAGTCGTTGATCTGAGGCAGTACATATACGTCGTTATCTCCCGCCAAAACGTGCCCAAAATCGGCAGGAAAGTTCAGAAAGGTATCCTAGGTCAACTCAGGAATTTGAATAGGATTGGGTGCTATAGATTACTGGAATAGACAGGTTGGGCTTGACAGAATTCGAAATCACACAGACCGGTTCCTAGTCACTTGAGATATATACTTAAAGCATCAAGTGACCTAAATAATGAATATCTGATTATCCATACATAGGAGCTTACCATGAAAGTATCAGACCCATACATTGAATTTACGCAGAATTTAAAGTGTTTGCTGAAGAAGTATCCTGATTTGATTACGATGACCTTGAGTAACATCTTTACAATGCGTAATAACCATTTCCTGCCACCAGTTATCACTAAACACTGGTAGTAATAGTGTTAGATACTTAGCAAGTTCGTGAGTCGTTGAGCCTTGTATGTCGTACATTCTTGTCACCTCAAATGGGCACTAATGACCATCCAAATTCTTAAAGCTTTTTGTGTGTAGTTGTAGGAATCCTGTCTTTATGAAATGTCGTACAAATTGAACCAATACGGTTAAATCGCTAGATGCCTATATAGTACTTCCATTTTCAGTAACCAGTTATAAAGATAAAGATCATTGCATAAATAGGCGAAGCTTTTACTGAGGTGATATTGATCTGTGCCACCAACGTTTTTCTGTCTTGAAGAGATCATTTCGGTCTATTTTCATGTTTTGACTCCGTAAACCCCCTCTTATTAAGCCCTGTTTTGGTCTATTCCCAAAATCTGGGCAGACCTCTCCTATCTCACGCTCGGAGAATCTTCAGACTACGCTTCAGATTGAAGGCAATTGCTCCCATGAACAGATAATCTGCCGTCTTTTGTAAGCCCATATAGATTGATCGACCCCATCCAAAGTTTTTCTTTAGTCCTCCAAAGCTGCGCTCAACCCGGTATCTCTGAGTGGAAACAGAATAGTTGAAGAGCTTTGTCTCCTCCGGCATATCCTGATTCTTCTTTTTCTTCTTCATGATTCTGGAAACCAGGTTCCGCTCTTGCAGTGCATCTTCATTCTCCTGGCTGCAGTAGCCTTTGTCTGCAAGAACCTCTGTCTCCTCCGGAAGCTCCAAGGATTCCACCAAGGGCATGAGCATGTGCCCATCATAGACATTGGCCGGTGTAACCTCAATTGCTTAGATTAGACCATGAGTCTTATCCACAGCTGTGTGCCCCTTGTAGCCATAGATGCTCTTATTGCCTTTCTTCAGCCACCTGGCTTCAGGGTCTTTGGACTCTTCCATCGTCAGAGCGGTTGCCTGATGGTTCCTCTGACCAGGAATCTCATCATCTCCTACAGGCTCTGTCTCGATAAACTCTTTCCTGCGTGTCGCCGTAATTTATAAGTGCACCAGAAACGGAACTATAGATTGCACCACTCTGAGGAAAAAATAAACTGCCTCTTGATGGAACGATCAGGAGGTACAAGTGAAAGGAGTGAATATGTATAACCGAGTTCAATCTCTGCTGTCCGAGTCCAAGAGTCTTCGTCAGATATCTCGGGAACCGGGTTCTCCATACTCAAATGACAAAACCACAGGAACATCGTATTATAGACAAGCTGCTCTTCCATCTGGTAATCAGATAACTTGTTCCAAGCCTGAACTAACATGATCCTAAACATCACTTCTGCCGAATATGTGTCCCTACCGGCTACAGAAGTCCTTTTTGATCTCAACTTTGTTGACCAGTTTGTTGATCCTCTTCCAGTCAAGCAGTTGATCCACATCTTTAGGGAAGTGCCTGCGGTTCGCCAAACGAGTGGCAATCTCTTGATCTGCGAAAGTTAGGGTTTGCTTTTCCATGATTAGCTCCTGTGTATTGATAGAGCCATAATCATAGATCTAACTAATTTGTCAAGAATTATTTAGATAAACTTCTTGTC
>JAJBBD010000112.1 GCA_020532355.1 Candidatus Cloacimonadota bacterium
TTAAGATATGTCCATCCGAGTTTTGAATGGCTATTGCTCCACCTTTCTCGCTGCTTGAATTTCTGCTAAACTTGGATAGGCTGATTTCCACATTATCGCTGCAGTCTAAGACCCTGATAGCACCACCAATTACGCAATTTGTCGAATCTGCAGTTCCGTTCGCTGTGAACAGATTCCTCATAAGATTATTCTCTACGTCTATATTGATGAGTTGGATAGCACCACCAAACTGAGCTTTGTTTTCAGTAAACGTATTATCTGCTACATTTGAAACAGAACCATTGTTGAGGATAGCGCCCCCGGCATAAGCATAGTTCGAATCAAAGGTGTTCTGGCTGATTTCCGAAATAGATCCACCAACGACGCCAATGGCCCCACCTCCGCGTAAATCAGAACAAATTCCTGATTTATCCGCACCAAGCGCAATACTATCAATGAATTGATTACCGACAATGCGCTGCTCCCCAGCTTGTGCGTATATGCCGCCTCCTGTGCCAGCAGCATAGTTAGCAAGAAACTGGTTATTAGAGATGGAGTGCTCAATATCTACTGTTTTACTTTTTATCAATGATACTGCACCACCGCAAAAATCATAAATAGCTTCTGGTATAACATTTGTATCAAGTGGATAACCCGCGCTGTTCGAACCGAATGAATTGTTTAGTAGGTGCAATTTCGAATCCATCGAGCAGACAGCACCCCCTGTACCATTTTTGACTCTGTTCCCGCTAAAAGTGGAGTTTGTAATCTGTAGAGAATCCTGTGGTGACAAATTGGTGAGGTAAAGGGCACCGCCATTATCTAAGGCCTGGTTGACGCTGAATGAACAATAGTCGATCTGAATGGAGGGATATCCATCGATGTACATAAGCCCTCCATTGGAGGCATCGCTGCCCGAATGTGAACCATCAGGATACGCTTTCCCATTCAGGAATGCACAATGCGTGAAGGCCGAACTGCCCATAGATGGTTCACCCTTGAAACTGAAGCCATACCATGCGTCATTACCGGGAGTAGTGCTGAAGACAATGCCTGAATTCTCTGTGCCAAGAGCCTCAATTGAACCGCTAACCATAATCATTGAGTTATTCTGAGCCAGTAATGACACTCCGGGATCGACATGTAATGTTCCAGTATTTGTAACCTGAAGATCATTGAAGAAATGAGTAGGAGAATACGTAATCTCGACATAGTCAGGTATTGTATCTCTTGTGCATACCCAGTAAGGCTCTACAAACTCATAGGCCCCCATATCAATTATGGGAGTTCCATTGTTTGCATTGATTCTGGGATTCCCCATAGCATCGACCCCATCTAAAGCAGAATCCTTCGTGCCGGCATTAACGCACCTGGAAGTGTTTCCCAACTGATAGTTTTCAATATCTGCGCTAACAAACTCAGGATTATCCGTGACGCAGTTATAAGTCGATACGCTGGCATATGTGCCGCTGGCTACATCTAATGTATCCATTATTGCACAATTAATCAAGTCGATGTCCTGAGCATTGATGCAGTGGATCGGGCTTATGTATGCAAGTGTGTCTCTCCAAATTATTGTATTCTTTATCGTTACTGCTAAGGAATCGCATACCATAGCCCAACCCATAACAGATGCGTTATTATCTGCGATGGTATTGTTTTCAAACCGACCAACGATACTCTTCAAGTACAAGCCTGCACCCTGGGACGCGGTATTCTGGAAAATGGCATTACTGATGATGTCACCACTACCATTCTGATAAATCGCCCCACCGGCGTAGGCATTTGACTGTTTGATCTCATTAGAACTCAATTCCCGCTGGTTCGTTGCAAATTTTGTTTGCCCTTTGCTCTTTTGTGCAGGGGTGTTTTCGATATAGATTGATCCACCTTTGCCAGAAACGGAATCTGTCAGACAATGAGTGAATCTGTTTCCGGATATCAAGTAATCCGATTCAAACAAAGCAATGGCACCACCAAGTCCTGCTTCAACTGAGCAGTCATCGAATGACGAATTTTCAACCCCAACGGATCCTCCATTGGAAGTGATAGCACCACCGTGAGTAATAGCTGTTTTTCATCGAAAACTGCATTTGAAACTGTTAGCAGAGCAGATAGTCCTTCTAATGCAATGGCTCCTCCGCATAATCCCGCATTTTGGCTAAAAGATGATCCATTATTGATTGTTAACTGACCACCGGCATGGTAGATGGACCCACCATAGCAGCTTGAATCCCCATTTTTATTGAATTCTGATGATGATATTATTATGTTACCAAGATCCCCGGATGTTGATACAACACCACCATACACCGCAGTATTACCAGAACAGGCGGAATCCATAAAGTTCAGATCTGCGTTTTCAAGATACATGACTCCACCGGATGTCGCCGAGTTGTCTGATATCTGAGCTGCGTTTATTGAAATAGTGGCATTATTAGCATACAGGACACCTCCTAATTGTTCGGCAGCATTGCCGTCGAATGTTGATTCGCTGATCAATACTTCTGATCCGGCACCCATTGCGGCAATTGCGCCGCCATTCAAGGCTGTGCTATTGCTAATGGTACATTCATGGATTTGAACTTCCCCATTATTTACGTAGATCGCGCCTCCATCGTGAAGTGAATTACTGGTTTCGATGGTTACATTGCTAAGCAATATACTGCAATATTCATAAGAGTGAATGGCGCCTCCACCCTCTTCAAGTCTGGAATGGTCATTAGCGTTGATGATTATCAGGCTATCCAATCTTGATATACCTGAATCATTGTTTTTGAAAACAAGTCCTTTCCAACCGGCAAGTGAATCAACCCCTGCAAAGGATATGCTAAACAATTGATTCAGTGATTTCCGAGCATGCAATTCACCAGACACATTAAAGCAACAGGTTGAATCAGATTGCACTGATACAGCGTCCTTATAGGGACGAATCGTAAGTCTTGCTTGGGGACTTACCTGAACGCTGGATTTAACTTCAATTTGCGGGCAACTCCACAGTGTGTCCGCCATAATCACATTTGATACTTGAGTCTCAGTTGGATTATCGGTTACCACCAGGGGGATGCCCTCTCCAAACAATGAAATAGTCCTATCCGCTTTGTATGCATCATTGCTTCTTACATTGATCTTAGTAGAGTCTGCTCCGATTAAGAAGGGTATATACCGGGTATGCACAAAGATCGAATCTCCCGGAGCAAGCTCAATTATGTGATTGTGCTCAGCGCCATACCAGGTAAGGTCGGATAGCCCTTTTGATGGTTCTCGCTTGAGCATCAGGCTTCGCTGTAGTCCTGAGCCTCGCCTATCGGTTATTTGTTTTGATCGACTTTGTGGTACAGCTGATTGCGCCTTAGCTCCTCGCATATCCTTTTCAAAAGATGTGCCACCGGATTGTTTATTCTCCTCAGGTGTATCGCTGGTTGCAGCATACTCAAAGAAGGCCAAGCTATTATCTGAATGTGAGACCTTTAGTGTATCTATAACCAACCCGATATTCCCCGTATTTTTGAAGATCAGGAAATCTCTACCGAAGGATGGAGTATTGTTTGCAGGAAAATCTGCCATAACTAGCGTTGAATCTGAAATGCTGAGTTCTGCAGCGAGGCCAACTCCATTTACGGATATACTTACCGAACTGTTAAGGCTATCATTCGTGCTAAACGAGATGAATTTATTCATATAATCGATCGTGTGAAGTGTGGGATGGAATACGATGGGAATATCCACAAATGCTTCCATCTCAGGCTCAAAATCACCTTCGTCAATATCAATCGGAATAGTAGTCTCAACATAGGCTGTTTCAATTGTGTAAGGGAAGCTGATATTGCTACCTGCCATATATCCTTCAGGAAATACCGGATCACTCAAGATAAGGGGCATTGTTCCGATATTAGCTATCCGAAGATGCTGCACAACCTCTTCGAACACTGGAACGTTACCAAAATCTATCAAAATATCTTCATCAAAACCTATCAACGAATCTCCTATACTGATCTCCGGTTTCATTACTTCAATGGCTCCGATATCTATACCAGATCCGCAATACCTGGGATTCCCTAACAGATCAGTAGCCACGAAATTTTCCAGCATTCTGATATCATCATTACCTGCATTGACCAAAGGAGATAAAACTCCTGGTAAGTATAGGTTGCGCTCTGTATCAAGCTGCAGCATGGTTTCACCACTATAAATCGTATCAACCACTGTGTAGTTTGACATCATTGTAATTGGGCTTTGCTCGAAATTAGGAATGAAGCTCTTGCTTATCTTAAAAGTATAGGATGAATTAGTATTATCTGATTTGATGAAATGTGGAATCCCACTACTATTCCAGAATAAGCCGTTTGTTATTTGTACATCATTCTTCAATGTGCTGAATATTTCCCTGGGTTGGTTGATGAATGAGCAGTTGTATATGCCTAAAGCTCCTTCATAACCTTCGGATAAAATTGCCAGACTCCCCATAATAATCGTCGTTTCAGACGTGTTTTCGGAAAAGTAACAATTAAAGAACTCAATATTCCTGTTTTCATCTCCGGTATCACGTTCAATGTGGATGGCTCCAGTGCCAAAAGTCTTAATAATGTTACTGGTGAATGATGTGTTAGAAATATGGACATCAGAATTTTTAAGAAATAAAGCACCTCCTTTCGGCCATTCAAGATTATAGCTGCAAATATCATTATCGTAAAACAGACTATTCGAGATATGCAAATTTCCGTTTTGGGAACTGAGGGCACCATTATCGTGATTATCCACAAATTGACATGAATCTATACGAGCTTCTGAGTAATTATCCAGCAAGATCGCCCGCTTATTTGCTCTGCTGACAATGCAGTTATTAAGTTCAATACTGGGTAGTGGTTTATTTTTCTTCTGTCTGACCTCAATCCCCTGCCAATAATTCGTTGGGTCTGAGCATGTAAATGTAATGGGTCCCGCTTCTGTCCCTTTTGCAATGAGAGATCCATTAATCTTTATCTTTTTACCGGGCTTCATGGATACAGTAACTCCCGGATCAACTATCAGCAAAGCTCCCGGCTCAATTTCAATGTCACCTTCAAACAAAGTATCGACTGTTACACGGGTAACTCCGACAAAGCTGGTACTGTCGCCAGATCCCACTGTATATTTACCGCCCAAATGCCATCTTTGCTGAGCAGGGTTTTGATCGTCCTTATATTGGTATGGCCAAGTTATCAAATCTGGCCAGAAATCAGGTTTAGTTTGTGAGCCCGAAGCAAAAGAATAACAACTATTAATATCATCAAAATCTGAATCTGGGCGAAGTGTCCTCTTTTGGGTCCCCCCCCACCAAGTTGCGTAATGCTTCCGGGTATTTGCTTGAAACTGAGATATCTCGCTGTGCATCCTAATTGGATAATCAAGGACTTGGCTTTTCCACCAGTTACATTCACGCGCGTAATTGTTTATGAATAACTGCCGAGGTTGGTCTCTAAAATTATCTACGTTTGGTCGTAAATCGTTAGCTTGGAAAGCTATACAGTGGGCACATACTCTACTAAACATATTTATCGTACTCAATATCCATGCCGCTGCAAGCGGTGGTGGAAAAGTAGCTACAACAAGTACATCAATCGCACATCCCAATAGGGCTTGGTTAGTGCCACCGGATCCTTGAACATGTATTTGTTGCGTAACCCTATTACGTAGAAAGCTGTTATGTGTTCCATTGTATCGGTGAGTGGCGTCAACGCATAGATAATCAAGATTATTGCCCTCAATCAAGTTGTAGTAAGGTTTTCTGTTAGGATCATATTCGTATTCGGGACTAGGAAAGTTATGAAAATATGTATTCGTAGACTCACCGTGGATTGCTATATCGCTCCACTTCACTTTCGTTCCATTGTATAGAACAGAACGTTCCTCTCTGGCATAATTGTAAGCTATCACGTTGTACCAACTGCCATCAACTATGGTTATTGCGTGTCTGATAAGCCTGAAGATGCTATTCTCTACTAAGTTCTTGCTACTGTCCCATAAGCCAACACCATATCCAAATCCACCATCACAGTTTTTATTGGCTTCATGGAAATATACACCGGATATGGTAACGTGTTCCGCATCATGAAGAGCGATGTGATTGCGAAAAGTATTCTCGCTTTCGACTCCTTTCACCCAACAATTCGCTGCATTTCGAATTGATATGTTGTTGCCAAAATAAGTGTGATCGTCATTTAGAACATGGTCATAAACTTGATCGTTAGAGAAATCATCACCTTTTTCCCGGACAATCCTCAAATCCTCTATGCCGACATTATAAATCCTTTGGTGTGGCAAATTGCTTTCTCCATTGGCATATACGGCATTTTTCAGACAATCATCTGATGTCATTGGTATATGCGATGATTTTATTAAAAA
>JAJBBD010000113.1 GCA_020532355.1 Candidatus Cloacimonadota bacterium
AGGCATACTTTAGGGGGACATGATCCCTTACTTACAGCATGATCCCGGCTTGAACCTTGCTTAATCCTCCGTTGTAGCGAAGGACGGGAAGGGGGCGAAGCGTCAATGCGCATGGGGGAATTTAGCTGTCGTTAAGTAAATGCATGAGACCGCTGCGAATCCATATATAGCAAATCTATATTCACGAGATATTGATTTTCAGGGCTTTTGATGATCGCACTTCTGATCCACTCGCCACATTTGTAGTACTGGGCTCCGCACCATGGCTTGATTATTCAACGGTCTGGGTAAGTGTATGAGCTTCCTACTCAAGATATCTTATAATAATATCGAATAGTCAGATATCTTTCAAGCAAAATCAAAAAGCATATTGCTGGATCGTAAATAGACAAATAATCTTAACGTAATGCAAACCATTGATATATAAGCTGTAAGCATACTTCCGTATTAGAAATGATAAGATTTTCCTTGTCTTTTTTTCAATGTTCTAAATAAAGGACACATAGACGTAATTTAAAGGACTTTGAAAAAATGAAGTTATCGCAACGAGCATTGAACATCCAAGCTTCTCCCATTAGGAAGTTAATGCCTCACGCTCAGAACACCAAAAACAGAGGCATAAAAGTATATCATCTAAATATTGGACAACCCGACATACCAACTCCTTCAGAGATGATTAAAGTATATCATGAGTTTTCGGAAAAAGTGCTGGCATATGGCCCATCTCAGGGTTTAGAAGTGTATCAACAAGGATTGATACATTATTATGGTAAGCTTGGCATATCTTTATCTGCGCAGGACATAATAGTTACAACAGCAGGCAGTGAAGCTATCACCTTTGCCATGATGGTGGTAGCCAATGAAGGTGATGAAATAATTGTTCCAGAGCCATTCTATACAAATTACAACGGGTTTGCAACAATGGCTTCAATACAATTGAAAGCTATTACTACCTATGCAGAAAACGGTTTTGCTTTACCGGCAGATACAGAATTTGAAGCTTTGATTACTCCCAAAACAAAGGCTATTATGCTTTGTAACCCGGGGAATCCAACCGGTGCAGTATACAGCAAGGAAGATATCTTTCGGGTAGCAAATATATGTAAGAAACATGGTATATTTATGATATCGGATGAGGTTTATCGAGAGTTTATTTATGATGGTTTAACCCATACAAGTGTTTTACAGATTCCGGAGTTTTCGGAATATGCTATATTGGTGGATAGTGTATCAAAACGCTACTCTGCCTGCGGAGCCCGGATAGGTTGTATTGTTTCTAAGAATAATGAGATAATGGCGGCCACTTTGAAGTTTGCCCAAGCACGGCTTTGCCCACCCACAATAGATCAATTAGCGGCTAACGCCTGTGTGTATTTGCCGGATGAATACTTTCATGAGATGGTAACAGAGTACCAATCTCGCCGGGATTTGGTATATGATGAACTCGTATCGATACCAGGTGTAATTTGTAAAAAACCGCAAGGAGCCTTTTATATTATTGCCAAGCTTCCCATTGCCAATGCTGAGGATTTTGTGATCTGGATGTTGGATAACTATCAGATGAATGGTGAAACTGTGATGGCAGCACCCGCAGAAGGATTTTACGCTAGTTCTGGCTTAGGGAAAGATGAATTACGCTTAGCTTACATTTTAAATAAAGAAGATCTTGGTAAGGCGATGAATATTTTTCGTGAAGGTCTTGCCCAATATATCAAAACCCACTAAGGTATGAACGACTATATTCCTGTACAAAAGGTTTTAGAAGGATTGATTCATAATTTAAATAATCCCTTAAACTTAATTTTGGCATATAGTCATAGACTAAAAAAAGACCACCCAGAGCTTACCGAATTAGATAAGATTTACGATGCAGGTATTAAGATTGACGATTTGTTAAAAGAACTATACCAACTATTAATCGATAAAGCATTAGCACAAAAAACCGAGATTTGTCTTAATGATTGGTTAAGTGGAGAGCTTGAATATCTTCAACATTATTTGCCCATCAAACACACAATAAGCTTTGTTAGGCAGGATAATTTACAAAACTTGCACAAGGAAGTTAATCCGCTTGAGTTGGCCTTGTGGTTTGAAACAGCTCTTCTTTGCTTGATGGCAGAAAATGACAGCATGGAAATTCGCACAGGGGTTTCAGAATATGAAGATTCTTATGCTGTGTACTTAATTCCGAATAGAGTATTACCAGATTCAATAGCTCATACTTTGATATTGAAGGCGAAATCTCATATTGTGGAAAGTGAAGGATCTATCAAGAGTGTGTGCAACAAAGAGAGAAACACTCTTTGGGGTGTGTTGATATGACAGAAAACCCTCGGATCTTGGTAGTTGATGATTCTCGAGAAAGCCTGGAATTAATTGGTTTGCAACTTGAAAGTAAATATCAAGCTACTTTGGTATCTTCGTTGCGAGAAGCCAGAGAAAAGCTTACTCAATGCAGATATCACATTGCCATTGTAGATCTCGTATTACCCGGGGAAAATGGCTTAGATCTGATCCGGGAGATTTCCTCAGATTATCCTTATACTGCAGTTATTGCAATTAGCGGGCAGGCTTCTATTGAAAGTGCAGTAATGGCGATGAAACTAGGTGCAAGCGAGTTTATGGTAAAACCACTTCGAAATCCTGATCTTATCAACATCTTAGTAGAAAAAACTCTTCAAGCCCAATGGCTAATTGCCGAAAATCGACGCCTTAACGCCATGTTGAACAATGAATTGGATACAGACCTAATAATCGGTAATTCTCAACCAATCCAAGCCCTTATCCAGAAAGTTAAAAAGATTTCAAAGCTGGATACTCTAGCCTTAATAACCGGAGAAACAGGAGTGGGGAAAAGTGTTTTTGCAGAGTTGATTCATCGTAACAGCCCCAGACGATCACAAAAGTTCGTCTCAGTAAACTGTGGTAGTTTAACCGAAACTCTATTAGAAAGTCTGCTATTTGGGCACAAGCGCGGAGCATTTACCGATGCCACTAGAGATAAAGTTGGCTATTTCCAAGAAGCAAATGGGGGCACCCTTTTTCTCGATGAAATTACAGAGACTTCTCTGGTGTTTCAAGTAAAACTGCTTAAAGTGCTAGAAACAGGAATATATCGAGCGGTTGGTTCCGATTCGGATTCTACTACCGACACCAGAATAATAGCCGCTACTAATAAAGATATCGAAGCTATGGTTAAAGAAAATAAGTTCCGCGAGGATCTGTATTATCGTCTAAACGTAATAAATCTGCATATTCCACCCTTGCGAGAACGAAAAGATGATATTAGAGTTCTTGCCAACTCTTTTGTTCATGAGTTTTGCAAAAAATATAATAAGACTGAATTGAAGGTATCTCCTGGAGTTATGTCGCTGCTACTAAAATACAAATGGAAAGGTAATATTCGAGAATTGCGTAATGCTTTGGAGCATGCAGTAATACTGGCAGAAAATAAAGTAATTCAACCTGAAGACCTTCCTGAGGCGGTAAGCGGTGGAGCAACTTCGGCGGAAAACATAGGTTTAATAGATAATTTGAACTGGGCAGAAGCAAGAGATGCCTTTACCAAACACTATATACAAAGTCTTCTTTTAAAAACTGGTGGGAATATTCTTCGTGCTGCAGCACTGGCAGATATTACCCGAGAAAATTTTTATAAAAAATGCACAAAGCTGGGTATAGATTGGCGGCAATACCGTAATCCCAGCGAGTATGATAATGGTGGTGAGATATGAAAACAAAATGGAAGATTTCTCCATACCTATACCTTTTACCTGCATTAATAATAGTAGTAGCATTCCGTTTAGTTCCAATTGTTATGAGCTTTGTGCTCTCGTTTTTCGATTGGTCGCTACAGGGTACTGGTAAGTTTATTGGCTTGGAAAACTATGCAAAGATGATGAAGGATCCTGTGTTTTGGCAATCTATGGGTAATACTTTTTGGTTGGTGATAATTCTGGTGCCAACAACCATAGTTCTATCTTTATTTTTTGCCGTAATGCTGAATAAGATTAAGTATCTAAAGGGCTTGTTCCGCATCGTATATTTTATGCCCTTTGTTACTTCATTGGTTGCAGTATCTATTGTTTGGAAACTCATCTTCAATGAGCAAACTGGACTAATGAATACATTTTTGGGCTACATAGGCATATCTCCCCAGGCGTGGTTGTCGGAATCGAGAGGAATATTTCTGATAATGTTTGAAAATCTTGGTTTTGACAAACTACCTCAGTTTTTTCACGGTCCTTCACAGGCGTTGTTTGCCATAATTATTATGACAGTATGGAAGGGATTAGGGTACAACACGATAATCTATCTTGCTGGTTTACAGAACATATCCAAGGTTTATTATGAAGCAGCAGAAATAGATGGTGCAGGCAAAGGCAGACAGTTTTGGAACATAACGGTTCCGCTGATTTCTCCCACAACCTTTTATGTGCTTATAATGACGACGATTACCACATTCCAAGCCTTCTCGCAGATCTATTTGATGACCGATAAAGGCGGTCCGTTGAACACCACTAAGCTCATTGTATATTACATATATGAGCGGGGTTTTGATGTTTTGGAAATGGGCTATGCAAGTGCAGTTGCCCTAGCTTTGTTTATTCTTGTTCTGGCGCTTACTATTTTCCAGCGCAGAATGGAAAAACACGTAAACTATTAAGGGGAGGCATACAATGGATAAATTTAGAAGCATCATTACCTACTTGATCTTGGTTATTTTTGGATTGACCATGGTTGTGCCCTTTTTATGGATGTTATCAACATCTCTTATGACTCAATCTGAATTCAATAAACAAGAAACTCTATTTATTCCCAAAGAAGAATATCACGTTTGGCATAATAACGATGTAGAGGAACGGATTCTTTTGGTTATGGACAAGGGTGAAAACAGCGTTATTCATGTTTTGGATGAGGACTTGAACATTGTAGAGGAATATAAAGAAGTTCCATCCACACAAATTGAACTCGTCCGTAAAAAACCAAGCTTGCATTTCTTGAACTTTGTGAAAGCCTTTAAAAAGGTACCTTTTGGCTTGTATTTCTATAATACAATTTACGTATCGTTGTTCAGTTTGATAGGAGTGCTGTTTACATCGTTGTTATCTGCCTACGCTTTTGCCAGAATGGAGTTTAGGGGTAGAGATTTCTTCTTTTACCTCTTTTTGTCGATGATGATGGTTCCTCAGCCGATTTACATGATTTCTTCTTATGTATTATTGGATAAATTGAATTGGTTGGATACCTACAATGCCCTTATAATTCCTTGGATAGCGAATATTTTTACCATATTCCTCTTCCGTCAGCATTTTAAATCCTTACCCAAAGAACTTTTCGATGCAGCATCTATCGATGGTTGTTCAACTTTTGGAATGCTATGGAGAATTGTTGTTCCACTATCAAAACCAATTATTGCCACAGCCTCTATATTCTCTCTTATTTCCAGTTGGAATAGTTTTATGTGGCCACTCGTGATGATAAACCGTCCCGAACTAAGAGTATTACAAGTAGGATTAAGCTATTTTAACCAAGAAGCTTCTACGCAGACTACGCTGTTGATGGCAGCATCAACATTTAGTATTGTGCCAATCCTAATTCTCTTCTTCTTTGCTCAGAAACAGATAATTGCCAGCTATTCTCGTAGCGGGATGAAAGACTAAACAGGAGCTACAATGCCCAAAACAGAAGATGTAAAAAAAAGATTACGGCAAGGTAAACGAAAAGAGTATGAGATACCCAATCCAATACCTGTAACAGATAATCTTCCCATAAAACCTCAAGCGATTGTAAACAAGAAGTACAATCGAATTGTTGCATGGTTGATATTTGCCGTCACATTGGCCGTGTATGTTGCCACTCAAGCTCGTACTATGAGTTTTTGGGATAGCGGAGAATATGCTACGTGTATAAGCATTTTAGGCGTACCTCATCCTCCTGGAAACCCTTTTTATATAGTATTTGGTCGTGCCATTGTTGCTTTGTTGGGAGGCTTTATCTCCCATGCTGTGATTGCGGCATTTATTTCGGGATTGGCTTCTGCGTTTGCCGTAATGTTTACATATTTGTTTACCGTTAAATTGGTAAGCATGATGAAGGTGCAGGCTTGGGAAGCGATGATTGCTGGAGTTATTGCGGCTTTGTATACGGCGTTCTCATTCACTTTTTGGATGAATGCCATCGAAGCAGAGGTTTATTCGGGCCTGGTCTTTTTTGTGAATCTGATTTTATGGTTAACCCTGGTGTGGTTAGAAAAAAGCGAGGATTATAGCCACCAAAACATATTACTCTTGATTGTTTATCTATTCTTTTTAGGGTTTTGTGTTCACCAGACTGCTTTACAGGTTGCCCCGGCTGTTCTTTTTATAATAGTATATCCTCTTCTGCAAAAGGGAATTCTCAAGGATAATTTTTGGTTTAAAGTGGTTGGATATACCTTCGCAATAATGGCTGGGTATTTTATATTTGGTGCTATAGGGAAAGGCTTGGCTATAGATGAATTTGATAAATGGGGTTTTGCTGTTGTAACATTGTTAATATTGGCGTATGAGCTTAGAGAAGTGTTTGGAGCTCGCTTTTGGCAGATTTCATTCTTGCTCGTTTTAATTGGGCTTTCCAGTCATATATACTTGATGATTCGCGCCGCAGATCGTCCCTTTATAAATGAAGGCCATCCTAGCACGGTATCATCTTTTATGGATTATGTCTTACGCAAACAATATGGAAATACCAGTTTTATTGTTAGACGCGCAAAATTCTTTAGTGAACAGATAAACTTCCATTTCTTTCGTTATTTCGGAATGCAATGGTTCCCCGATGGAATAATGGCTCCCTTTGTTAAAACATCAAGCGCATTAGGAAAATCTATTGGACAGCTTTTAATTGCTTTTTTGGGCTTAGCCGGAGCCATGTATCAGCGTAAGTTAAACAAACACAGCTTCAGATACTTTTTAACAGTGATTATCTTTACAACGATAGTTATGGTATTTGTCATGAATCTCTCAAACGCCGAAGTAAGAGATAGAGACTATTTCTTTGTAGTTGCCTATAATATGTGGGCGATATGGTTGGGGATAGGTGTCATAGGTTTGATAAGCCTGGTAAAGGGAAAGTTAGCTCGGTATATTGTAATGTCTATTATGCTTATTCTGCCGGTTACAAATATGCTTTCCCAATATCATGTTCATGATCGCTCTCAAGAGTATATCGCTCTAGATTATGGGGTAAACTTTCTCAATTCTTTGGAAGAAAACGCCATTATTTTCACGAATGGCGATAATGATACTTTCCCATTATGGTATGCTCAGGCGGTTGAAGATCCCCATGCCAAAGAACATGTTTATCCCGCAAATGATGTTATGCCATCATCACAAGCCAAAGATGCAATTGAAAGTGCCATGAAGTATAAGAATAAATATCTTAGAGGAATACGAAAAGATGTTTCTGTAGCTAACTTATCCTTATTGAATACAGCATGGTATATTAAACAACTGCGCGATAAAGAAGGGATTCAATTTAATATGACAGAAACGCAAATAGATGATATGTATATAACTCAGATTAACAAAAATTTAAGCATACCCGGAACCGAAGCTACTGGATCGTTTGAAGTTCAATTAGAGCAAACACCTTCCTGGCGCTCCAATGAACCTTTCTATAGAGTATCAGATCAAGCCGTGATGCAGATAATCGAAGATAACTTTGGTCATCGCCCCATCTACTTTGCCGTTACATGCGAAAGCTACATCGGGTTTGAGAAATTCACTCGCAATGAGGGCATGGTTGCCCGAGTAGTATCACGTGAAGCCGAAGATCAAGCTGATATTGAACGGCTTATTACTAATATTGATGAAGTATATGAATACCGTTCAATAGATGATGACAGAGTATTTAAAGATGGAAACATGAAGCGTTTGGTACTAAATTATGGTTCTGGATTTGTAAGAGCTGCCACTCATTTTGCGGAAATAGGTGATTCAGAAAGAGCTCTATCATATATTCAACGAGGGAGAATCTTTATAGAGGACGAGATCAAACTGACTGATTTTTACACAAAAATGTATACACATAACAAGGATTGGGATTCTTTAGACTCTTTTGTGGATAATGTTATATTCAGGCACGCTCAAGGATGGCGAATATACATCAGTTTTGTATTAACTCATCTAATCGAAAATGATCCTGCAAATGCTGCACGTTTTATTGAAAAAGGCTTACTGAGTTTTCCTCAAGAACAAACTTTTGCCCAAGTAGCGCTATATTATGCCGAGCAAGCAGGATATACTGAAAAAGCCCTTGAGATTCTGAAACGGGCAAAGTCGAATCTACAATACGATGTAGAGCCATATATTGCTGAACTAATCAATATTCAAGGAGCTATTTAGTTTGTCTCATAGAGTATTTACTGTCCTTGTTGGAGGAAAAGCTGGCGAAGGAATCAAAAAAGCCGCTCAGGTAATCGGTAAAATTGCTGTAGCCAATAATTACAATGTTTTCCAAACAGATGACTATCAGTCCCTTATCAAGGGAGGCCACAACTTTAGCCTGGTGAGCTTAGGCAAAGATCCCATCTACTGTACTTATAAAAAGGCGAATATTGTTATCAGTTTCGATAAACGTAGTGTTAGCCAACATAAACAAGATATAGCTCCTAATGGCTTACATTTTTGCGATGATACAGATTCGCATGGAACCGAGTGTGTTGGATTACCATTATTAAGGTTAATGAAAGAGCACTATGGTAATCAAGGGAATATGTCTTTAGCTTCGGTGGCGATCTTTTGTGCTGTATTAGGTATCCCTCTCAAGATAATGAAAGATACCATTAAAAAAGAATTCAGACGTTATGTTCCAGAAAATATGGCTTTTGCAGAAGCAGTTTATAGTTCGGTTAAAGAAAAGGACATATCTTATTTGCTTGAGTTTGAACTAACGAATTCATGTTCTAGTGAGCTATACACAGGCAATCAAATGATAGCCTTAGGGGCTTGGGTTGCCGGAATGGATTGTTACTTTAGCTATCCCATGACTCCGGCTTCATCAATATTGCACTATTTAGCATTAAAGCAAAGCGATCTTGGCGTTACAACTGTACACGCAGAAAGCGAATTGGCGGCAGCCAATATGGCAATTGGGGCGTGTTTTGCCGGCAAACGAGCTGCTGTTGGTAGTAGTGGGGGTGGCATAGCATTGATGCAGGAAGCATTTTCTTTGGCTGGAATGGTGGAAGCTCCGCTGCTATTCATTCTTTCATCCCGACCTGGACCTGCAACAGGAGTTTCTACATACACTGCTCAAGAAGATCTATATTTTGCCCTTAACCAAGGACACGGTGAATTCCCTCGTATTGTAGCAAGTCCAGATTGCTTAGAAAGAGCTTTTTCACTAACGGCAGAATTAATGCAACTAGCATGGGCTAGTCAAAGTCCGGCAATTCTGCTTACCGAAAAGCATCTCAGTGAAAGCATGGCAAATGTCAAGATTCCGGATTTGAGCTTACAAGAATATACCTTTCAGGAACAAGAAGATCGAGAGTACTGGAGATATAGAATCAATCAAAGCGGTGTATCTGCACTGAAGTTTCCCGGCTCAGATAATTGCTCTGAAGATGATGTAATAAAATGGAACAGTAACGAGCATCTGGAAAGTGGAGTTCGCACCGATGATCCTGAATGCATTATCAATATGAAAGAGAAACGGATGCGAAAATCTGACACTATATATAAGCTTAGCAAAGCCAATAAGCGAGTAGAGATATTTGGCTCTGGCAATATTTTAGTTTTTGCCTATGGATCTACGGCTCTGGAATTGCGGGAAGCCCTTAAATATTATAACTTTACTCTTATCGTTCCCATTTATTTAGATCCTTTCCCCAAAGAAGAGCTTGCCTTGTACCGTGAATGCGAAGCGATAGTTGTAGAACACTCATCAAAACCTAATTTTGCCAGATTTCTTAAAGAGCAATTAGAACTGAAAGTAAAAGCAAATATTCTCCGCTATGATGGTCGCCATTTTAGCCCCGAAGAACTAATAACCGCTATCAAAGAGGCAGAGGATGCGTAGTTTAAAAAGCTCAAAAGAAAATACATGGTGTATTGGATGTGGGAATTTTGGTATTTTTGCTGCGTTTAGAAAATGCATTCAGTCTTTGGTAGATGAAGGCTATTCGTTGGCTGATATTGTTATAACATCCGGTATAGGATGTCATGGCAAGATTTTCGATTATCTGGATATATCTGGGGTATATGGATTGCACGGAAGAGCATTGGCTACTGCTCAGGGCATCAAAATTGCAAATCCTAAGCTTCACGTTATATCGTTTGGTGGAGATGGAGATAGCATGGGTGAGGGGCTTGAACACACTTTATTTGCCGCCAAGCGTAATATGGATATAACTTTAATCTTACACAACAACGGTAATTATGGGCTTACTACCGGACAAGCTTCTCCACTTTCGAATATCGGCTTTAAAGGAATATCCACTCCAAACGGAAATGTCGAGCGTCCTTTTAATGCCGTAAACTTGTTAATAGAAGCAGGGGCAAGCTTTGTAGCTAGAGCGTACAGTGCTAATATAGATCATCTCTCTCATATCTTGCATAAGGCAATAATCCATAGAGGCTTTTCCTTTGTTGAAGTGTTACAGCCCTGTGTAAGCTATAATAATACATACGAGTTGTTTAACAACAACTGTATGATACTTGATACTTTACCTACGGATAAAGCTCATGCCAGATCGTTGGCATCAGATCCAGATGTTTTTTATTTGGGAGTATTTCATGAACAACAGCTTCCAGTATATCACGAATCAATAGCAATCCAATCGACGTCAATGACTTTAGCGCAACGAATTCAATTTATCCACAATAATAAATGAAGAAACGTTTATCTTTCCAGCTCTTATTTCTTTTGTTTGGTTCTGCAATTATGACATTTGTCATAGTTTCAGGAAAGAAATCGATCCATAACATCTGTCCCAATGCGATAATATGCTTTGGGATATTAAAGGGAAACATTATAACGCTTAGTCTCGGCTTGACTTCATTAGGCATATTTTTAGGTATCCTGTTCATGATTGTTGCCATGTTTTGGGGTAGAATGTTTTGTGGTTATGTATGCCCCTTAGGCACGATTCAGGAGCTGATCTTCAGGGTTTTCCACAAAAGAAAAAATCGTCAGATTCCCTATTTTGTCGAGCGCAAGTTAAGTAAGATAAAATATTGGCTTATGGGTATTAGTATTGTATTGGTGGGTTCGGGGTTTGCGTGGATATCTATTAACTTATGTCCAATTTATGCCTTATCACGCATACCATCATTAGCACCGCTAGGATTATTTACGCTGGCTGTGATTCTAATTGGTGGTCTTTTTCTGGAGCGATTATGGTGCAGGTTTCTATGCCCCTATGCCGCACTTTTAAACATAGCTCAAGCACTGGGGGGATTATTTGGAATTAAACGCAAGAAAATCCGGCGCAATCTTGAAAGATGTATAGATTGTGGTGTGTGCAGCTTTAATTGCCCCATGAATATAGATATTTTAGGCGATGAATATGTAAATGCCTTAGATTGTATTCACTGCCAGCGCTGCATCGAGAAATGTCCAAAAATTGGCACAATTACGGAAGAGAAGGAACATTGAACAGATTATTGCGAATAGTTTTCGTTCTATTACTATTAATCATAGCTCTGGTGCAGTTTTTTGCAGCCAAAGGAATCTTTGCAGCCAAGGAGAGGCTACAAGTTTGTCCGGTTAATGCTATCTACATGAAAAATGGCAAAGCAATGATAGATAGCCTTAAATGCATTGGTTGCCGCCGTTGTGTAGATGGATTTGTTGCAATACCCAATCAGAATATTGTAGATTCTAATACTCCTCAAGCGACAATAAAAGAAGATGGGTTTATAAACTCTGATGATTCAATACCAAAAGCATCTGCAAATGATGTTCAACCCATGCAAAAGATTAAAGAAAATCTAAATGTCAAAGACGAGGAATCGATTCAAGATTCTTTATTATCGATTTTACCTGCTACAAAGCAATTCTATGTTGTTGATGCTTCAACTTGCATTTCATGTGGGCTGTGTTTAAAAGTATGCCCAGTAGGCGCTATCAGTTACAAAGACGGAAAGGCATTTATCGATCCAGAAAAGTGCATCAATTGCGGCATTTGCGCAGGAACTGA